>JANWKD010000071.1 GCA_025451595.1 Candidatus Babeliales bacterium
TATTTCGCATCGTTCGGGCGAAACGGAGGACACGTTTATCGCTGATCTTGCGGTAGGCACGAGCGCAGGGCAAGTAAAATTTGGTGGCTGCTCTCGCTCTGAGCGTATGATGAAATACAATCGCTTATTGCGTATTGAGGACCAGCTTATTGCTTCCTTGCTTGACTAAGGGATTATCTTCATGTTCCACTAATTTTTTCAGACTTTCGTTGGCGTCAGTTACAACAATATTCTTCGTATCGTGATTGAGAGCGTCAGTTTTTTCTGGTAAAGAAGGGGCATTGGCGATATTAATATTTTCATCAAATATCTGCTGTGATTTGAGTTCACCAATTACTCGTGATGCATAGCCAATATCTGGTTGAAAGAACCATCGCGTAATTGGATCGCGTAGATTTTCAAAATTAGTATGTTCTGCAAGATCATTTTTTGCAATTCCCGTCTTTTGAACCGTGTACGTATCCATGCCACCTTGTTTGCGAGGTTCGATAATCTTTGGACTAATAAAAATGAGGAGGTTATCCTTCTCTTGCGTTTTTGTCTCTCGTTTAAAAAACCAACCAATAATTGGAATGCGGCCAAGAAGTGGAACCTCGCTTTCATCAATAACATCGGTGTTTTTTATTAAACCGCCTAAGACTAAAATTTCACCATTACCAACATTGGCATTGGTTACCACGTTTCGCGTAATACGGTTATCAGCTACTTGGCTTACGTATTCAGTAATATTGACGGTAATTTGTAGGTTAACATTATTAGTCAAGCTTATGCGCGGTACAATATCTACAATTACCGAAGCAGGTACGTAGGAAAAATTAACCGCAAGACCGCCACCTTCTGCCGTAACGTTTTGACGCAATAATCGCATTTCAGAAACAGAAACGGTCGCTTTTTCGTTATTGCGCGTTACTACAAATGGTTGGGATAGAATGGTAGTGCTTGCATATCGTTCTAAAACTTCTAAAATAGCCCATATTCCTGATCTGCTTGTGCCTGAGGCTGGATCATTAAATGAAACAATAAGTGCCCCAAAATCATTAACCGGATTATTGGGATTCGTAACATTTGCTGCAAAATTAGTACCTTGTGCCAGTTGTAATAGATTTGCTGCCAACGCATTGGGAGGAAATACGGTGTTTCCGGTAATCGGATCAATAATTTGCGTCAATATTGGATTGGTCAGCTGCGATGATTGAAAATTAATATTATTATCTATGCTTGCAGTTGCGCTTGCTTTATTACGTAATTGCGTACCAAGAACTTTTCTATTGTTGAGCGTTAAGTCTACCACGAGCGCGTCGATAGCTACTTGGGGTTGTGGTTTATCAAGATCTTGAATCAGTTTTTTAATTTGTTCCCAGTCCTTTGAGCGTGCAGCAACAATCAGGTGATTACCACCTGTTTGAACACCGGTTGTTGGTGCGGCAGGAACGGGAGCTGTTGTTTGCGCGGTGCCGGCGGTGGGTTGAATAGCCACGGTAGGGGCTCTTCTTTCATAATCAATAATGACATCTTTGAAATGTTTTGGCGCGGTCGCTTGGGTAGTTGCTTGCCCAGTAACTGTTTGATTGCTTATTAATTGAGTAAGCACTTCTGCTGCATCTTTTGCATTAAGATATTGTAAATCGTAAAGATGAACAATAGATTTACCCGATTCTAGGGGATGATCCAAATACTTTACGATAAAGTTTCGTACAACGTCAATTCCTTTCGTGGTTCCCATAATTACTACGGCGTTGAGACGGTCGATAGGTATTACGCGCGTATTTGAAGGAAAGTAGTTAGCGCGACTTGGTGGTGGCGCGCCCGGAGTTGTGGGAGCTTCGGCTATTTTTAATATATCTTTTGCAAATAAATCAGCAATCAACTGTGGAGCTGTGTAATGCAAGGGAAGCACTTCAATTGCTTGGCGTATACCGCCACGATCTAATTCTAAGATAATGCTCATAGCTGATTGAATATAGAGACTTCGATCGGTTATGATAACGGCATTTGATTTAGGATCATAAAATATTGAAGAAACGGGCGAGAGCATATCCCGCAAAATAGCATTTATAGGGATGTTGGCATCAGAAATTATAATGTGCGATAAATAGAACAATGCTCTCACATAATCTTGATTGTTTGGAATATTTTTAAGTGGTTCATTAAAATAGAGTGCGAGCGGCTCTCGTAGGATTAATTTATTTTGTTCAATGGGCTTTAATTGCCAGGCAGACTTTGTTTTCTCGCCCCAAGCAAAGCCAGCGAGTGCGATAATATCGTTTAATTTTTCCCACGCTTGATCAATCGTGAGTGGATCTGGCAAATGATAATTAACTTTGGCACTAATAATGATATTGCCTTGGGGAAGAATTATATTAATATTTTTTTTCGCAGCTAAATCATTAATGATATCTACTAATGGGGTATCAGTAAAATTAAAATAGATTAATTCTTTGGTATCAGCTTTGTCATTTTTTGTCATTGCTGACTTTTCATCTGCAACTTCTTGTGTGACTGATTGGGTGCTTTTGGCAAGATCTTGCGTTTGAGATTTCGCTGATGGTTCTTGTTGTTCTTGCGTATACGTTGCTATAGGCAGATTCAAGAGGAGTAATACAATAAATGAACCCCGCACACGGATTAAAAGCCGTGGTATTAACCCAATCTGGCGATTGGGACCCAGTGTCGGGGACCCCGGAAAACGACCTGTCATCTCTTGCTTCAAAGCCAAAGATTTCTGGGGATAAAATAATCTATTCACGCTTTGTTACTCCGTTATGATAGGTTCAATTTTTGGCTCTAGGGTTGCAATAACAATATGTACGGTAATAGCCGGTGATGTTTTGTCTTTTTCAATATCTACTTCTTTTAAATAAATACGATCAGTTCGCTCTAATTCTTCAAGCAATTCTGCAAGCTGCTTTGTGTTGATATTTTCTATTGTAGCATCTAATTTGCGTTCCGTGTACCCTTCGAGTGATTCGCCAAGCGAATCATCAGCCGATTTTTTATTTTGAATGATGCCCAATTTGGTGAGCGTTGCATCAAAAAACTGTTTTATTTTAAAATCTTTTTCTTTGTTTAAAATTTCTTCCACTTGTTTCTTTTGCTTTTGGACCAATTCGTATTGTTGTAAAAGTTCTTTTACATCTCGACGCTTGCGATTTAGTACGTTTATTTTATTTTTGAGCGAATGGATATTGCTATAAAAGTTATAGATTAAATAAGCAAAAATAAGTAAAAAAGCAGCAAAAAAAGCTATAGCATAGTTTCTAAAGCTTTTTGCATCTAAATTATTGAGGTAATTTTGTACATTATCAAGCCATTTCATTTGAGATCACCAGTTTTTTTAAGAACAAGAGTAACATTTTTAAATTTAATATTTTGTATACTTGGTACAAAGGTAAATAAATTAGATTCTTTCAACTCTCGTTCAAATATTTTCAACTCCTCAAAGCCTTTGACTTCACCATCCATAGTGATCGTATCGTAGGTAATGGTCAACTTTGTCAAATCAAGTCCGATACTTTGCCGATCTATCGCACCACTCAGCTCTTGTAAATAATATAAAAATGAAAAACGAACTTGGCTAGAGAAAGCAAACCAAATTTCTTGTTCTGTTTCTATTTTTTCTCTTGTTTCGTTAATTGCTTGATCGATATTGGCCGAAGATGAAAGATTCTTTTCTTTTAAATAGTTCTTAATTTCTTTTTCTGCCGTACTATAGGCTTGGCGTAATTTTCGAAACTGGAAATACCGATGGGTAAAAAATAATCCGGTCAAGCAAACGATGAGAACGCTTGCGGTAATAACTTGTTTGGTAAAGAGCCATGAGGTAGACAAGCTAAACTCTCGTTTACGCACATTGAGTGATTGAGTAGTCGGTGTTGGCCAAGCAGTGGCAATACTGAGTGTTGTAGATTGCGCAATTCGATGATTTTTAGTAGAAACGGTTGGATTTTTAAAGAGTTCATGAATATCAAATAATGAACATTTTGTTTGATATTGTTTTTCAATAAATAACGCAAGTTTTGATATCGTCGCTCCATAACCAAGAAGTAATATGGTGCTCAGTGGGGTGAGCGGAGTTATACGAGTAGCAAATGATGTGCAGGTAAATTGAATCTCGTCCCAGAAGGAGGTAAATGCTTTTTGCGTTTGAGTTATATACTCTTGATTATCGTATCGTTCAAGACCAAATCGGATGAATTCTTCCAGAGCCTCGTTTAATGACGTATTCAGTTCCACCGAAAGAGCTTTTGCAATAGTTATGAGCCCACGAGGTAATGAACGAATCGCTCGTAATTGTCCATTTAAAATATAGGCAATATGAGTAACACTGAACCCAATATCGACCAAAACGACGCCACCTTCAAGTTGCGCATAGGCAGGAATATTTTTATATAATCCATATAAATCAAAAAGGTCAATAGTAATTGCAGTTGGTTCAATACCTGCTGCCTGAAAATAGGTTAAATGTTCAATTAAATATTCTTTTTTTACGGCTGCTATCAAAATGTCACAATGTTGTTGCGCGTCTTGCTTGGTAATAATGAAATCAATTATGGCATCTTGGACTGAAAATGGTAAATATTGCTCTATCTCAAATGGTAAAACATTTTCAATCTTTTCTTGATCAGAAAAAGGAAGAGTTAGTTCTTTATAAATAACGAGAGAACTTGATAACGATGTTCTAATCTCATCGAAAGGACCTAATTCTTGTATTAAAGAACGAATGGCTGCACTCACACGCTCTTGAAATGATTTTGTATTGTCAGCCTCGAGAGCGTATTCACGCGTTTTATCGATAACAACATTACGACCAGTTAAGATAACTTTGCTGGCGTGTATCATTGTCTTGTTAATATCAAACCCAATAATACGAGTTGAAAGTGGGTAATAAGAACCTATGCGTTCTGGAATAAAAATTCCTTTAAATAGTTTGCCAATCATTTCATAATCTCCCTATCGTTGGGCACAAATTGGCTTATGGAATTTCGCTTAGAAACAGGCGCTATTGGTGTTGTCGGTGCTGGAGGTGGCAATACTGGTTCTGGCGCTTGCTCTGGTTGCGCTACCTCTTCTACTGGTATAATAGCAGTATCAGTAGGTATTGGTGTTGATCGATTACAATAGTAGGTTGACTTGGTGATGTCTTTATAACTTTCTATATTTTTAGTACTTATGAAGCTATCAAGTGACGTGATATTTGAATCATGCGTATCGTTAAAGAACCAACGATGTATTGGGTCTCTGCGTTCAGCAGGAAGATGTATTTCTGACATAATGTTGCGAGCGATATTCGATTTTTTAACGGTATATTGCCCGATGCCACCTTTTAAGCGTGGTTCAATTATTTGTGGTGAAATAAATACCAGTAAATTATTTTTATTATCAGTTTTTCTTTTGTTTTTAAAGAACCAACCAATAATAGGTATGTTCCCAAGTAATGGAACTTGGCTTTCATCAACATCCTGTTCTTGACGCAATAAACCACCCAGCGCTAACACTTCTTTATTGGCAATGTTTGCTTTGGTACGAATAGTTTTTGTGTCTTTGGTAGCACTTGACGGATCCAGTGCATTGGTAAACTGGTCAACGGTAATATAAATATCCAGCGCGATAATACCGTCACTGTTAATTTGCGGTGTTATTTGAACGACTAGGTTTGCATCGACGTCTTGAAAGCCTTTTTGAGGAGCGCCGGCACTGGAGACTTCACTCGTGACAACGTGTCGCGTTTCACCAATAGATACTGAAGCTTGATAGTTATTAGTGGTAATTAAAAACGGATGCGATACCACGTCAGCATGCACAAATGTCTGTAACATTTTAAAAATAGCCCATACGCCACCGGTAATTGCCGTACCTATAGAAATAATAGTCGAGCCGGGTAATTGATTTTGTGCTAAAGATACGAGATTACCAATCAAACTTCCGGTGGTTTCATTGACGACGATACCTTGCGATGCATCGGGAAAGCCTGAAGTCTGAAAATCAACGTTGTTGCTCAGCGTATTAGGAAACTTATTGCGTAATTGAGTTCCGAATTCCTTACGAAGAACGCCGGTGACGTTGACGATAAGCACTTCTACCGCAACTTGCGGCTGCTTGACGTCAAGCGTTTTGACTATTTCTGCAATTTTAATATAATCCTCTTTTTCCGCTCGAACGAGTAAGCGATTGCCAGATTTTTCTGGGACAAAAGTCATTGGGCGTAAATATTTATCGCCACCTCTAATTCCTCCAAATCGAGCTTCTGGCGTATCTTTTGCAAAACTCGTTACGCGATTAAGGACCGTGGCCATGTCATCTGCATTTGCATATTGTAATTCATAAATATACAGCGGCGAATAGGGTATTTGCAGTTCAGTATCTACGTAGGTTGAAATGAAATTTTCCACACGGCCAATGCCTTCTTGCGTGCCTAAAATAATTAACGAGTTTGAACGAGGTTCAGCAACTAATCGCGTATTTTCAGGAAAATAGGTGGCTGTTGGTGGTTTACGAACGCCTAAAATACGTGATTCGATACCCGTTTTTTGTTCTTCTGCTATAAGTTGATCGTATAATGCTTTGACATCTATTACCGAAGCATGTTTGAGCTTAAGCACCGAAACCACCTCAGGCATAGTTACCGTGTCTAATTCTTTAATAATTTGTAATAAAGAGCGAATATTTATCGCCGTATCGGTAATAATTAATGCTTTTTGTGGATCGTATCGTTGCAATATTGCGTTTCTGCTTTTAAATTCATTAACTAAGTTAAATATCGTTTCAATAGTCGTATTTTCAACAAAATATATATACCGTATTTTTGTATCATTTTCAGGCAATAGCTCCCAATTTATCCCTAAAAACGAAGGGATTGGTGCTTTGTTTGCATCAAGCGAAGGTGTTACTTTGAACCCAGAAGGATACTCATTCGTGTACTCCATAGGAACAAGAGCCATATTCATCAGGTCCAAAAAGGATAAAAAAAGATTCCAAAGTTCTTTGCGCGTAAGCGGATTGTTTGTTTTAAAACTAATAACATTTCCTGCGACCTTACCAGGACCTTCTGGTTTAATAGCATCGCCAGACAAAAAGGTAACTTTAAAAACTGTCTCAATCCATTGTAATACGTTTAATAAATCGGCTTTATCCAAATTAACATCAATGAGCTCATCTGATTCGGTTTCGGCAAGCAGCGGAGACGTCTTTAGCGTCTTTGCTTGAGGTGTCTGAGTCTGTTCAGCAAGTTTCATTTCTGGTGAAGGAATCGGACCCTCTCCTGGCTTGTAGGGCAAATTGCGTAAGCATTCAGTGTTTTCCAGCTCATCACCTTGCTCGATTGCTTGGTCTGTATCCTTTATTTGATGTTTGGAAGATGAAACTGGTGGACAGGATTGCATCTGAGGATCTATCGGTGCTGCATTGTGGTTTTTTGGTCTATATCTGGCTAGTATCGAATTGACAAAACAACAAACAATTAAAATGAGTAACGGATGAAATTGGTTTCTTTTAATCATAAATACTCACTTAGGCATCTGATTGCATGCTAGAACTGAGAACATTTTTATACCGAGCATCACTTCTATTTCCGTTTTTTAACATAACTTTTTTTTCTTCTTTACGTAATTGTTCATATGTAGGAGCAAACGATTCTTTTTCTTTGAGTACTCTAATTTTTTCTTCTTCTATTTGATTTGGTGATCGTGAAATACCGATAAAGCCAGTAGATTGTGGTACTGGTAATTCAGTTAGATTTTTCAATACGTAGCTGTATTGCAGAAATTGCTGGTTGCGCAATATTGAAACAGAAAGCGTGGTTCCCAATGGCAATGTAATTAATTTTTCATAAATTTCCATTCGCGATTGCGTATCAGTCGTAGGCACCTCGTTAATAGCAGTAATGATATCGCCTGCTGCAAATCCCATTATTAATGGAAGGGATTTGGCGCTCACTTGACCGATTCGACATCCAATGCTGACGCCGTCTTTATATGCGGTAGAAGCATTAAATATTTCTATCAGTTGGCCAAGATTTTAAACGTAAATTGCAAATTCAGCAGGATCAACTTCATACAAAGAAGTAGAAAAATGTTTAACAATAGTAATACAGTTATGTTGACTCAGATAAAGCTCATCA
>JANWKD010000072.1 GCA_025451595.1 Candidatus Babeliales bacterium
ACAGAAAAGACAGGAAAAGGAACTCACGCAAAAGGACAAAAACCTAAAACTCCTGGAAAAGGATCAATCCCACACAATAAGAATAACTTCAACAAAAACTGGAACCATTACCAACACAATTGGCATAACAATTGGTGGAACCATGGTTGGTGGGGCAATAACTGGTGGTTCGGAGCTGGAAATTGGTGGTGGAGTCCTTGGCCATTCTGGATTTCAACATTCGGATGGTGGAACTTCTATTGGGATCCTTGGTGGGCATGGCGTTATGAACCAATTACTATTATTGACAGAACGTACGTAGAAACATTGCCTGCACCAGAGCAAGAATCATACTTGGTTGATCAGGTTGCACAACTAGAGCAAACAATAAATGATATTATTGATGGTCTCCGAAGCCAACGTGAAGCTATCGAAAAATTAAATGAAGTAGCATCGCAACAAGGGCAACCAGAAGAAGAAAATATAATAGAAGAAGAGACTATAGAAACCGAATAAATAAATATATCTGTGATCCTTGTGTTTGCACAAGGATCACCATAAAAGGAGTAACAATGAAAAAAATAATATTCATAATTATGGCAACTTTTACTGGATTGATCACTGCAGGAGCCAGAGATCTTGCCGATCAAGTTGCGTCTTTACAAAAAGCGGTAAATGAAAAAATCTTACCTGAAATTCAATCATTATCAGAAAAAACCAGTGAATTGGCAGACAAAGTAGCTAGAATAGAAACAGGAAAACCCAAGAAAAAAGAAATTCGTAAACCACGAAGAGAGGTCGAAGATGAAAGACCTGAGTTTGCTTACGAAGAAGAGGAATGGGACTAATACGAAGATTAATATCCTGAATATTTAACTATTAAAAAGGGCTGGCAATGCTAGCCCTTTTTAATATCATACCATTGCCCTTCTTGTAAAAAACATACCGGTAACGTTACCAATTGATTTTGCAAAAAATCTTGTAATACATTCTTTGCTCTATATCGATCTTGATACAATGAAAAAGTGCCCCAATGCATAGGAATAATCTTTTTGGGATTTAAGACCTGAGATGCATGATAAAAGCCCTGCAAATCTAGATGAAGCATTTGTTTGTATTCTTGATTAGTAGCGGTATGAAATGGCAATAAGGCAACGTCAATGGAAGGAAATTTTTGTGCTATATAATCAAAATGAATGTTATAAGCGGTATCTCCTGCAAAGTAGAGATAGTAATCTTGGTACGATATCATCCAACTTCCCCAGAGCGATTTATTAATAGTTTGCCGTGAATTTCCAGACCAATGATACGCTGGCAACAAGCTACATGTTACATCAAAAATGGTAAAATCTTGCCACCAATTTTTTTCATAGACCAAATAGTTCATCCAATCCGGAAGATATTGCCTGCAACCCAATGGCATTAAAAATATGGGATTATACTGCACCAATAGATCATGTAAAGTCTGTGTATCAAAATGATCAAGATGATAATGAGAAATGAGCACCACATCAATTTTAGGCAATTGAGATATGCTCAACAACGGCGCAAAAAGTCTCTTTGGAAAAGGAAATGGCAATTCATAGAATACTGGATCGGTCAGAATAGTCACGCTTCCAATTTTAATCAAAAATGTTGCATGACCCAGCCACTGAATGGTAAAAGCTTCATTATAGAAAGTCCCTTGCGATTCTTGTTCATACTGTAAGATTGAACGACGATATGCTTTCACCACTTGTAAAGGGTGCCTGATACAATAACCGACACCCATTTTAATCATATTCAAATAATGATAATGCTGCTTATCCCAATTATAAAAACGACCATTTTCATAATAAGGAGTTATCCACGCTTCCATTACTACTCGATACAATGGTTTATTTTTCTAACCCAAGATCACGTAAAAATGCTTCTTGGTTTGGCTCTCGACCTAAAAAATCATACAATAACTGGTTAGGATCTTCACTGCCACCCTTTCCAATAATTTTTTGAATATATTCATTACCGATTTGAGGATTTAAAAGACCAAGTTTTCTAATGGTATCAAACAAATCTAATGCAAATACTTGAGACCACAGGTAGGAATAATATTTTGGTCCATATCCAGTCAAATGACCAAAAGAAGCCTGCATATGATCATGCGGGTAAAAGACGTCATGTCTACGAATTTCTTTTTGCAAATCATGCAGTATCTGCGTAGAATCTTTACGCGCTCCCGGTTGGTAATAAGCAAGAGAAAGCAACGCGTACATAATCTGCTTTGATATGGTATCACCGGTTGTAAAGTTTTTAATTTCAATAATTCGATCAATTAAATCATCAGACAAAGGCTGTCCGGTTTGATAATGATGACTCACTATTTTTAATATTTCCTTGTCAAACAACCACTCTTCCAACATCTGAGACGGCATTTCTACAAAATCCATTTTTACTTGCGTGCCTGAAAGATTTGCAAGCTCAGTTGCCCCGAGTAACGCATGCAACGCATGCCCAAACTCATGGAAAAAAGTTTTTACATCAGAACGTTTGAGTAATGATGGTTTGGTAGCAGTTGATTTAGGAAAATTTGCAAGCACAACCGCAACACCTGGCTGTATCGTAGAACCCTTCTTTGTCACCGGAATGACGGTCATTTGGCAAGCATGCGTAAATTTATTAGGACGCGGATATAAATCGAGGAATAAATAACCATACAATGTTTTTTGATTATCATAATTCCGCCATACTTCAATGAGTTTAACCTCTTTATCCCATATGTTGGTCATCGGAATTTCTTTAAATTCTAAGGAAAAAAATTTCTGATAAATATCTAACAACGCTTGAATCGTATGCTCCATTGGAAAATATTCTGCCAATTTAACTTCATCAATATCAAAATATTTCTTTTTATAATATGTTTTAGCGTACAATCTATCCCATGGATTGAATGCATTATTGACTAAACGTACAGAAGAAGGCAAATCTTTAATTAAATCGCTAAACTCTTGCTCTTCCTTGCGATTTACCTTTACCAACAAATCCATTAAAAACTGCTTTGCTCGACGATCGGTTTTGACCATTTGCGAATCTATATCTAATGCTGCATAACTTTCAAAACCCAGTTCTTTGGCCAATAGGTCTCTTTTTTCAATTATTTGTTCAAGCAGTTGCACGTTTTGCGGATTAGCCCTATTTACAAACGCATGAAATAGTTTTTCTCGCGTAGAGGCATTGTCACACTGTTCCATAACCTGAAAATAGGTTGGGTAATCAGTTCCTAATTCGTATTTATCACCAATTTTTGTTAAATTATTAATAAAGTCTTGGTCAAGGCCAGAGAGTTCTTCTTTGGTAACTTGTATTGAACTTTTATCAATATTAATATTTTTATCAAAACTCAGTGAAAGCTCTGCAATATCTTTTTTCAGCTGTGCAATAACATCACGTTTTTCTTTGGGTAAATCGAGCCCACTTCGTTTAAAATCTTTTAACGTCTCGCTTACAAAATATTTTACTTCTTGGCCTGGGTCATCTACAAGCATTTTATTTTCTGCGTAATCCTTAATCGCATGGTACAGATCAACGTTTTGAGATACATAATCAACCCCAAATTGTTGTAATGCAATAATTGCCTCGTCTGCTGCTTCTCGTAATAATTGATCAGGATTTACATTACTAATGACATTAAAAACTGATTGCTCTCGACCAAAATTTGCAAGAGCAATATCAAATGCTTGAATAGTATTTTCAAAATTTCTTTCTGAAGAATTGAGGGCTATAATTGCATCTATTTTTTGTTTGGTATCGTTAATAATCGCTTCCTGTCTTTGCTTAATAGCAGAAACAGTAATAGGAAATAATTTTATAGCATCAGCAGCTGAGGTAATTTTGTTTGTCATGGTATTCTTACACGTTGATTGAAAAATTGAAGTAACAAAAAAACTTATTAAAATAAGAATAATACAGATAAAGATGTTTGTCTTGTTCATTTTATTGACCCCTCTGAGTTATAAAAAACATACTGTTGCTGAGTTATAAAACCATACTCCTTTATGAGCGTAAAATAGTAATCATCTAAAGTAATCTCTATTGCGTTCAGTTTTTTTGAATAGGTTGATTTAGTTACAAACTCAAGTCCCTTAAAATCCCTGCTTGCTGCATCTAACATACATTTGGGTAAATTTAATCGACTCAGATTAAATCCAATTATTTTTTTCTTTTTGTTAATATAGGCTGCCATAGGATTATCTTTATTCACCGTTGAAAGATTATGCTTCGAGCAAATCTCATTTAAACTACGAATTCCCGTATCGGGAACATAATACATGGCAGTCAGCATCATAGACCATAATAAACTAGCAAACAGCAAAACTCTCATTTTTTATCCTTTCATTCATTAAATCATACTCTTGATTTGATAATGGTGATTTTACAACAATTAAAAAAAAATCAATATAGGTATTTATATGAAAGAATTCAATACCTCTTTATTTATTTTTAGACGCGACCTGCGTCTTGATGATAATACAGGCCTTATAGAGGCATGCAAACTGAGTAGTATGGTCATTCCTGCATTCATTTTAGATCCTCGCCAAATTGGACCAAAAAATAAATATCGCACTATTCCCGGACAACAGTTTATGTTTGAGGCTTTACAAGATTTGCATAATCAATTAAGAAGAACGAAGGGCACGTTGTATCTGTTTTCTGGAATTGCCGAAACCGTTGTAGAAACTATTTTAAAAAACAACAACATTGAGGCGGTATTTGTCAATCGGGATTATACTCCATTCAGTAGAGAACGAGATGAAAAAATAAAGGAAATTTGTCATCGCTACAACAGAACGTTTATGAGTTTTAATGACTTATTGCTGCATGAACCAGAAGAAGTAGTTACCGCTCAAGGCACAACATACCGTATGTTTACGCCTTATTTTAAAAAAAGTAAAACCATTCCCGTTCGAAAGCCAATGAATCTACAAAAACCTACCTGGTATTTTAAACCTATAAATCTTGAAATTGATCATGAACTACTTAAACAAACAACTCCTTCCATTATTCAGGGAAAAAAAGCTGCGGTAACAAAAATATTGAAAAAAATGGATAAATTTCAACATTATCACAAAGAACATAATATTCCCTCTATAGCTACTACCTATTTGTCGGCATACCTCAAATTTGGTATCTGCTCTATACGCCAGGCTTATTGGTCAATTGTCAGCCAACTTGGTCAAGATCACGACCTCATACGGCAGTTGCATTGGCGAGATTTTTTTACTCATATTGCATATAATTATCCTTTTGTTTTTGAGAGAGCTTTTCATGAAAAATATGCTCGTTTGCCTTGGGAAAATGACAAAAAAAAATTTAAATTATGGTGCCACGGCAAAACAGGTTTTCCCATTGTAGATGCAGGTATGCGCCAGCTTAATGAAACTGGTTTTATGCATAATCGAGTGCGCATGATCGTCGCATCATTTTTAGTAAAAGATTTGCACATCGACTGGCGTTGGGGAGAGCGCTATTTTGCACAAACTTTAAGAGATTATGATCCGGCAGTCAATAACGGTAATTGGCAATGGTCTGCGTCCACTGGGTGTGACTCTCAGCCTTATTTCAGAATTTTTAATCCATGGCTTCAGCAAAAAAAATTCGATCCCCATGCCAAATATATTAAAACGTGGGTAGCAGAGCTCAAAAATGAATCAGAGAAAACTATTCATAATTGGTATAAAAAACAAACTATTGATGCGTATCCCAAACCTATAATAAATCATACCGCGCAAGCAAATAAAGCTAAGAAATTATACAAAAGAATGCAATGATTAATGAGAATTAAATGGAGTGGCCATCGGTTTAAAAAACAACATTTATGGCAAAGCAGAATAAAAAATAATTTCCATCTGTATTTTTACAAAGTAGCCAGATGAGTAAAGGAAGTTTACAAAAAACTCTCAACCCGTTGATTCAAACCTTATTTTATTCATTAGATACGATGTCCGAAATATAAGGTCATAGACTTATGGTTAGCTTTAGTGTATATTGTAATATAGTTTCAAATTTTCATAATTTTTTTTAGGAAAGGCGACTTTATCGATACATCTTTTTTTTAGTTGTTGTTTATTTTTTTAATTTTAATTTTTGAGTTTTTTTATATGAATATTTACGTAGGAAATTTGTCCCGATCTGTTACTGAAGAAATGTTAAAACAATTATTTGAATCTTTTGGTTCAGTTAAATCCATTAAGCTTATTAAAGATAAGTTTACTGGTGCAGTTCGTGGATTTGCTTTCGTTGAAATGGATGACGCTACGCAAGCGCAAGAAGCTATCAACAACTTAAATGGTCGTGATTTTGAAGGTCGCACGTTAACAGTTAATGAAGCGCATGACAGAGAAGATCGTCCTCGTTCTCCAAGACCGCAGGGTGGTTCTAATGGTGGTGGTAGCCGTTTTGGTAAGCCACGTCGTTTTAATAACGATTCATCATCATCTTCTAATGGTGGTGGTTGGAACCCTCGTTCTTCAAACCGTTATTAATTTAGAACTGATAAAAGGTCAGAGTTATCTCTGGCCTTTTATTTTTATACTTTTAATCCTTTTTTCTTTCAGCTATTACTGCCGTGCCATAGGCTATCACTTCAGTGATCCCTGGCGCAATTTCATTCGCATCATAGCGCATTCCTATAATTGCATTAGCGCCGATCTCTTGCGCATGCTCAATTAAGATTTCAAAAGCATCCTGGCGAGTTTTTTCACATAATGCAGTATAATTGATATTTTTTCCACCAAAAATCGTTTGCAATCCCGCTTGCAACGATTTTAAAGCGTTCAAAGAACGAACTGATACTCCTCGCACAACACTTAATGATCTAACTATTGTATAACCGGGCAATTCAAATGATGTTGTCACCATTTCAATACCAATTTTCATATAATTATCCTTTCATATCGATAGCAAATGTCCCATTTTTTTACACTTGGTGGCAAGATATTTTTGATTATGTTTATTGGGGGTAATTTCTAAGGGAATTCGTTCTTCAATCTCAATACCATAGCTCGTTAAATTTTCTATTTTACTGGGGTTATTGGTAAGCATCTTAATTTTCTGTATCGAAAAATATTTTAGTATTTGCGCTGCCAATGCATAATCACGCAAATCTGTCTTAAAGCCAAGATGATAATTTGCTTCCACCGTATCAAGTCCTTGATCTTGTAAAGCATACGCTCGAATCTTATTTTCAAGACCAATACCACGACCTTCTTGATTTAAATATATTAAAATTCCACCTTCAGCTTGGATCATCTGCAGAGCTAAATCAAGTTGATTTCCACAATCACAACGCTTTGACCCTAAAACGTCTCCGGTAAAACAGGATGAGTGCACACGAACAAAGGGAACAGAATCTGGCAATACGCTCTTTTTGACCAGCACCGTAATACATTGTCCGTCAATCTGATGTTTAAACGTTTTTAATAGAAAATCACCATATTGCGTAGGTAAATTAACTTGATCTATTTGATGGACGAGTAGCTCATTGCGATATCTATAATTAATTAACTCTTTTATAGTAATAATTTTCAAGCCAAATTCATGTGCCATGCGCTCAAGATCTGGCATGCGCTTCATAGTGCCGTCATCATGCATAATTTCACAAATAACCCCCGAAGGGTGTAGGCCTGCCAATCGTGCTAGATCTACTGCAGCTTCAGTATGGCCAGCGCGCTCTAAGACGCCGCCATTCCGTGCGATTAATGG
>JANWKD010000073.1 GCA_025451595.1 Candidatus Babeliales bacterium
GAATTGGTTGCTCTGATACAATAATTACCAACAATAAAAGAATTTGTTTCTTCATGTTTAATCGATCCTTTTTTGTTATCGATTCACAAAAGCCAGTATTTTCTTGAGTCTCATATTGAAGCGTTAACTTCATTTCTTGAGAATATAACAAAGAGAATAGTCAAATCACAATTAATTATTAAAAAAGCATACCTATCGCTTTTCATTTACGAGCAAAACTTAATCTCGTTTTTAAGGTAGTCAGATATGCTTCTGGAACATGAACACCTGCATTCAAAAGCATTTGAGCAATATCATCTCTATGAAACCTAATGGCCAGCATAACGGGCGTATCGTTATCTCGATCACGGAGATTAACATTCGCACCATGGTTCACTAACATTCTCGCGCAATCATCACTGCCTTCAAATGCCGCAAAATGCAACGCAGTTTGTCCCCATCGTTTATCTGCTAAATTCACATCTGCTTTTTTTTCTAGTAATAACTTTAGTACTTCTCCGTTGTCACGAGCAGCAGCCTTCATTAACGGCGTATATTTATCGTCGTCTCTTTCATTAACATCATGATCTTGTAGCAAACGCTCTACCGAGGGTAAATCATTGCATTTGACAGCCTGATGGAGTGGATAATCACGAGCATACGCATCATTATATGCCTTAACGGCATTCCTCATATCAATAATCTGAGAACTTTTTTCATCTCTTTGCATGGCAGAAGAGACCGCAGTGAACAAGCTTATGGAAAAAAAAATTATCTTCATATAATTGCTCTCATTTTTTTAAATAGATGTATCTTTAGCATCTACTTACCTATTGGATGGCACCTTCTTGCTTTAACGTATCAACTATCGCTGTTATTCCGTTGTCATATTTCATGGTTAAGAAGTTATGCGATAGACCTAATCGATCGCTGGCTATCGATAAAGCTGTTTTTTCTCGTTTATTTTTTTTATTAATATTTGCACCTTTTTCTAAAATCAATGAAATGGCATTCTTATCTATATGATAGCTCGCTGCTAATATTAATGCCGTATTACCCCAATCATCGTGTTCGTCTATATTTGGATTATAGGTCAACAATAACTTCAACGTGTCTATTTTTCCCTGTATAACAGCCGCCATAATAGCAGTCATTCCTTTATGATTTTTTTCATTAACATCTACAAAATTAAGCAATGAAGGAATAAGTTCATCATTCCCTCCCTCAGCCGCTTTGGTAAGCATCTCTGAGGCAAAAATATTTTTTTTGAACATAGCCTTTTTGTCTTGATGATCTGCATAGTTATGAGTAATAATTGATAACAATGATTTTGCAAAATTACTACAATCTGGCCGATCGGCAACTACATATAATTTATTTGATAAAGCCATACGAGTAGATTTTTTATTTTTTAATCCATTTGCAGCAAATTTAATTGCCCCTTGTGTGCCTAGGTATGCCGCAATAAACTCAGTTGAAGGGCACGTATAATATTCGTTATTCAAAAATCCATCTGAAATTATAGATATGACCGGTTCGATTTCTGATTCACTGTTTAAAATTTGTTGCCATTCTTCGTTATTTTTGCCAAATTGACGAACACTGTCACAGAATTTTTCTAAACTCATAGCGTTGCGTCTCAACAGCATAGATTGTAGTTGTTTTTTGTGATCTTTTTTAAAAATTGAAAGTTCATCAGGAGACTGCATGGAATAGATGCTGTTCGCTATCAAAATAACAAGTATATATATCGTTTTCACAAAAGCTCCCCTTTTAAATTCATATTGTTTGAAGCAATAATAATGATAAAGTAAAACAAAAAAACCATTTTTACACAAGCTTCAATGAATTTGGATGCATTATAAAATAAGGTACCTTTATCAGCAATATTACAAGGCAAAAAAGTAAAAAAATTAAAGATCATAACTTCTTTTATCATTCAGAAAATGATGGTAATCTATTCATAATGATTAGTCTGTCAATCAATTTTTAAGTAGATTACCATGCAAGATACCATAAAACCTTATTGTATTAATAGTTCAAATTCTTTTAAGATCAATGAATTTAAACGTTACTTAGGTGAAATTACGGTAACTACTCAAGCTATACAAGAACCTGATAGCGATGCTATCACAATCATACGTTACAAATCTTCTCAATTTGAAAACGTTCTAACTGACGACAGTTCATTAGAAATTGAAGGCGAATCCGTCGGCGCAAATATAAAATGGCTTCTTTCAGATTTGCCAAAACATATCGGAAAAAAAGCAATTTTCATTTGTTTGTTGGCAATAAAAAAAGAGAACGTCGTTTTTATTTATAAAGGACAAGTAAAAGGAACTATAGTTTCTTCTCGAGGCAAGCAATACGGTTTTTTGTCTTATTTTCAGCCTGATGGCGCAATCAAAACGCTGGCCGAAGAACGCCCTGATTACTATAATGCAAGATTTTATGCAATTCAAAACTTTCTTGAAAATAAACCGTATACTACCTGTTCTCCTTTGTATACATGGCAAGGGCCTTTTCAAAAGGATTGAATTGGTGAACGCATACATATTTAATGAAATTACAACAACAAATTATTTTATTTGAGGAAAAATGAACCGACTTATTGCATATCGTGCTATTTTTTTATCATTCATTGTTTCAAACGTATCTGCAATGGATTCAAACGTTATAACTATTCATCCTGCACCAGAAGAATGCCCGACTCTGAAGGAACTTGCGTGCAAAAAGTTTACTGATTTATTTGATCCGCATAATAGCGCCATTTCCATTGATACATTAAAATCACTCAAAGAAAAAACTCATCATCTTCTTCCTGATCTTCAAGAGGCGTTGATACGCTCATTCCATCTACATGAAGCTGATGTGCTTGAAAATATGGTAGAAAATACCCCAATACGATTATCAGATAAAGAGGTAAGTGGCCAACCCATAATAAGTCCCAATTCAGAGGAAATTGGTTACGTAGCGCAAAAAAGAAATGAAGACCTCAGTTTTAATTGGCCTTGCGACACTATGGTGTTGATTAATATGAAAACAAAAAAAGAACAGTTAATTCAGTATCCAAGAATCGGATGTAAAAAAGTATATAATGATGCAAACGAACTAACTCCAACAATAATTTTCTCTCGGGATAGTAATTCAGTTGTATTTAACAGTGAGAAGCCAAACGGGGAAATAGAGATCATTGGATATCATATACCAACCGCAACAATGATCAAATTAGCCACCAGTTCGCTGAAAGAAGCTCAACCACAAATGTACGATTCTATGCAAAAAAAACTTATTATTATGGGCAAAAAAGATGATGGCTTTTATTCTGAAATGGTAGATCTTGATACAAAAAAACATAAGCAATATCCCGGTACGCGTCTTATATATACGGATAATATTGTTCTGACGCATGACACCGGCGTACTTGCTTATAACCATGATGGACAACTGATTTACCGGCTTTCTCATAATCGAATGAATCCAGAGGATGTTGCCCAAATCGATCTAAGGGCTAATATTCTCGTAACCTGTTCAAATAATTACATAGTCATCTCCGATTTAACAACAGGAAAAGAGATCAGAAAAATAGATTGTAAAAATTATGTACAACTTGGCGAATTTATTAATAATAATGAAATCACCGCATGCAGCGGTTCGTTACCAAACGTTCAACTGTTACGTGTTAATCTATATTCTGGTGCTTATAAGCAGTTAATGCAAAATATTTATTCCAGCGGACCTTTAAATTCTGATGCCACACTCTTTTTTGGATCTCAAAGCATACTCTATAATTCTAATTTCAAACTATATCATTGCCCTACCCAAAAAATAATTAAGGAATTCCCCGATACACTTCATCACATGCAATCAGCCTTAAGTCCCGATTCCACCTATTGCCTTGCAAAGGGAACTTTTTATCGATCTCCCGCTGATAATCTACCTTATTATTATCCTACCCATCGTGCATTGACGAAAGGTTCAACGCTTTCTGAATTGCTTGCTCTTTTAATGATACAAAAACAGATCAATGATAAAAAAACTGCTGATAATAACCTTATACAAGAATTAGCAACTGCGCAAAACATTCATCTCAAGGATCTTGCAAAAAAATATAAGGTTTTATTTGCAAATGTATCGTAGCCTAAGATTATTTTTAAACCACTTATCATGAACTATAATCACGAAAGATATTATGATTTTTCTTATTTTGGTTTTTATCCCTATTAATATATTCGCCATGGAATCTCCAACAAAAAATTTGTTTGAATGTATGGACTATAAGTATTCAGTTCAACACGTAGAAGATTCTATACGTGCAGGCGCTAACCTCTTATCGACAGATCATTTTCTTAAATCAACCATATTGGGTGAACTCGCGTGCCGCTCTTTGGATTATGAGAATGGCGATCTTGTCATCGCAAAAGCAAAATCTATTTTAGAAAAACTTCAACCTGAACAAGTGGTTCAACTTATTGATACCAAAAATATTGGTGGGTTAACCGTTCTTAAGGTTCTAAAAAGATGTTCCAATTACAACTACAAAACCAATTGCTATGATGATGTATCTTGCCCGCCAAAAATATTAGGAAGGTATCTTAAACAACAATATAAGGAGTCAAAAAGTAAAATTGGTAGCGGTCTACATGCTGTAGCTCCTGAAATCGAACCAAACAATAAAAAAGCTATTGAATCTACCATTTGGTTGAAAAACTATGCAGCAACTAAGTTTGAAGATAAAGCATGGAGATTTGCTCTTAATGGCAAATATGTGGATGCTGAATATTGGTTCTGGCGATCAGCATCTGAAGGTGATAATTGGGATGCTGCGTATGCTTTAAAGCGTGGTTATGAAAAAAAGGTAATCAAACCTGCAATACTTTCTTCTTTCAATTGTCATAGTCTACTAGAAGAAAAAATGAAAGAAATTGAAAAAACCTACAAAGTTCCAACAACGCAAGTCGAAGTACAACAAAAAAAGAGCGCCTATGCCATTTATTTTAATAAAACAGCGCAAGAGATTGAAAAAGCAAAATATTATGTTTCAAACCTAACAATGGCAGAGCGAAAACAACAAGTCGAAGATAGATTTAATAAAATTGAGGAACGCAAAAATTTGTTACATAACTTTTCAACTCCTCCCGATTACACAAAAGTTCTAGAAATTATTGATCCATTGAGTACTGATCCTATTTGTCTAGAAACTCCATTACCTGCACAAGGACTTATTAAACTCTTTAATCTATTAGAACAAGAAAAGGTAGAGAAAGAGACTACGGAATGTGCTATAAAAGTTTTTTGCGATACGCTCAGGCAGCTTAGTTATGTCGAAAGAAATACCTCAAAAACAGTGGCGCTCATTACACTTGAGCGCTTGTTAAAAAATGACACTGCACTAGAATATATTTCTCATAACTCTCAACGTGTACTCGATGATACGTTACGTAGAATTTTGGGACAGGAATATTATGAGATTATGACATGCAAAAAAGTAGAAAACTAAACATTTGTCCTATTTTTTGCAATTTTAATCAACACTTTCGAAACGGTTTTTTTTGAATTTCTATTAAAGTCCAGTAATTTTATATTGCAATTGTCTTTAACTGCAAATATATCCTGCTGCTTATTATACAGAATTTCTCCATAAAGACTTTCTTTAAAAAAGGAACACAATTTATATTTTTTCAAGTTCCATATAGAGAGCGTTCCTTCACCGCCTCCCGCTATTGCAAGATGAGTATCGGGAATTAACGTAATGGAATGGAGATCGTCATCGACCGGTGAATAGCACGTTGTTCTTGAATTATTTTTTAAATCCCAAATTTGAATATCATGATAAGAAGAAATAAGGTTCTGCCCGCCTTGGCTAAATTGCATAGCAATTGCACTGTCACGTTCTCTTCTTGAAGGACCCTTAGTCAGAATTTTACTCCGTTTATTCATACATAAATCCCAAATCTGAATGGGATCGTGTGCATTGGCAATTGCAAGTTGAGTGCCTGCTGGATTATAAATCAAATTGTCAGGTAATATTGATACTTGCAATTCATGTACCGGCTTTTCCACACGCGCGTCCCACAATTTAACCGTAAAATAAGCATCCGGTAACGAACCTGAATCTGGTACCATCACACCTCCGGTAGCAAACTCATTTTTTTGTGGATGGGCAGCCAAAGATACTGTCGATTTATTGTATCCCATTGTATAGAATGTTAGCTTATGAGTGGCTACGTCCCAAATTTTTATCTCCTTGTTCGCAGAATTTATTAACAAGGTTGATCCATAATTGAATTTTACTTTATTAAAGATTTCTGAGTATCGATCCAAAATAGTCACCAACTTCAGGTTCGATCGCCATAAGCGAACCGTCTTATCCCAGGAACAACTTGCCAATAAAGTCCCATCATTATTAAAATCTATGCAGGAGATGCTTTCATTATGATTTCTCAACGTTTCTATTTTTGGATGCAGCTTATATTTATTTTTTAATAATAGTTTTGCAGCGATCTCCTGACTAATTTTTTTATTATCAACTCCTATCTGTTGTCGCTCATAAAGCTCAGGATCTTTTTGGGCTTCTTGAAATTCATGCACAGTGTTAAACTTTTTTATAACTATTTTATCAAGCAATGAAATCAAGAGCGGTATTTTCAAATTATACGCACTATTATACAATTGCATCCGTTGTATATTTGATTCCGATTTTAAAATTTTTTTCAACTTCTTTTTATCTACTAATGCCATCTGCCAATAGGGTAGGAGAGCTGAAAACTGCGCTGCATTTAACACAGAAATAGAATGCAGTTTTTGGCAAGAGATTTTTGATAATAATTCTGAACTTTTTATTAAATCATTACTGACGAGAAATGATATATTATCATTGGTAACAATTTCTACGTTCATAGATCGTAGCATTGAAAAAAAAGATACCATACCGATAAAAAATAATGCTTGCATTGAGCGCCCCTTAAATGAACTATTTTTCTCTGCTATCGCAAAAAAATACGTTGAGTAAGATTATGGTTTATAGCTTTCTATAGCCTTTTTAATCATAACGTTTTCTGGATCGTATTTTGCAAGAACCTTGAGCGTTTCAAGTCTTTTTTCTGAATACAACGATTCATCGCTATATTGCGGCATTACATAGTCGAGTACTGTTCGTTCTGAATGGTCTTTTATATCCGCTTTTGCTCCATTTTTAAGCAGTTCATCTACAACGTTGGCATATCCCCAAAAAGAGGCTCTCATGAGTGGCGTGCAGCCTTCATGATCAACACTATCAATATTAATAGTTGGTTGAGCCAATAAAAATTTCACTACATCAATACGACCATTCCAAGCTGCAAGACTTAATGCATTCCAACCCTGATGTGCAGTATTTACCTCTGCGCCGTGCTTTAAAAATAATGCTAAAATATCTGGAGCGATGTTGCTGCTTGTTGCATTCAAAAAAGGAACTTCTACCCATGATTCAACCGGAAGGTTTAATGACGCACCCTTTTGTAGTAAAAATTCAATAAAATCAAGCCGTTGTTCTTTTGGGATCACATTCTGTTGAGTTTCATGAAGATAGGAAATTGCATGCCCAAGCATGGTATAGTTGAGAAACCCTTTTGTGTCAACAGACACTCCTTTGTTGAATAATTTTTGCGCTTCAATTTTATTTGCCGTTTTACCTATTTGGGAGATTTTCCAAAATAGCTGCTCTTTGCCCATAGCAAACGATATCATACCTTGAAACAAGAATGTTAATAAAAAAACGGAAAACTTCATTTTTTCTTCTCCTTTTTTGAGATTGTAACATGATAGGAATTTTATCTTGATATTTAGTTTTTTCAAATTTATTTACTATACTTGAACGCTCATGCTGTTCATCTTGGCAAAAACTTGCATATAACCAAGAAAACATTTCATCTGATTAATGAAAAAAGATCTCTAATTTCAATGGTATTGAATATTTTTTTAATGGTTAAGAGGTAAAATAAGATTTAATGCATGTCTCGTATTATAACGTTCGAGAGAATAGTTTGCCTCTATTTGATTTGTTGTATTAGGATAAAAATCTGTACATTTACTCAATTTTAAAATAGATACTATTTCTTCATTTCTTTCGGGGCGAGACCACGCACGGGCAAAGCCACTGGCAAGATCAAGTGCCGTCTCACGATCACAGTTTTGAATATGCTCGAAGGTATTGATATTCCTGTACCAAAAGCATTTTTAGTACATTTACATCAAACATTTAGACGAGCATACATAAAACAATAAATTTAATTAACAACAATTTTTTATTCAGGCTTGACAGGAGCTAATTCATTTTGCATGAATTGATACAATGCTTCACGTGATTCATTGCTACAAAAGCCTTTTTTAAGAACTTCCACGGGAAAATGTTCTAGTGAACAGGAATTTACATCCCAACGCTTTATTGTTCTATCGCCAGACCCAGAAATTATGTTTCTCTCAGGAGTTATTACTAATGAATAGGGAGTATTTTTATGCCCTTGCAACGTTATCTTTGGGCATTGGCTGCTTAGATCCCATAATTTAATTGTGGCATCAGAACAGCCAGAGGCTATTTTTCCATCAGGCATTAATGCCACTGAATAAACTGAATCCTTCTCTTGCAACGTTGTTACTGCACATTGAGTATTCAGATCCCATAGCTTGATGGTTGTATCTCCCGATGCAGAAACTATATTTTCCTGAGATATTATTGCAATGTCACCAACATAATCATCATGTCCTTGCAAAGTAACTAATGGGCATGAGTTTCTTTGGTCCCATAATGTTATTATTCCATTAAAAGAGCCTGAGATTATTTTTCCATCAGGCATTACATCTACTGAGGTAACTTGACCTTTATGTCCTTTTAACGTTATTTCTGCTTGTTGATTTCTTAAGTCCCATAATTTTATGGTCTTATCCCAAGAACCAGAAATAACTTCTTCATTAGATATTACCGCTACTGAATAAACCCAATGGTCATGCCCCTTTAAAGTGGTCAATGCATTTTGATTATTTGGGTCCCAAAGTTTGATTAAATTATCATGAGATCCTGAAACTATTTTTCCATTAGCCATTGTTGCTACGGTATTAACTACTCGATTATGTCCTTGAAATGTCTTTATTGCACGTTGCTTTGTTGGATCCCATAGCTTGATGGTTGTATCTGCTGAACCCGAAACGATCTTTCCATCAAACATAAGTGCTACTTGATTAACAACATTGCGATGTCCTGTCAAAGTAGTTTGTGCTGATTGTAAAGAAAGAGGAAACAGTTTTGATTTCAATGCACCAACTAATACCGGCTTTAAATGTTCATCGGGTAAGTAAGCAAATGATTTCTGAACTTTTTTTATGCATAATTCTTGTAAACTGCCTGCTGCTGTATGTGACGGTTGCATACCATACAATACAGTAAGATTAGTTAACATGAGTATATTGATGAAAATGTTTTTCACTAAATACTTTCGCAAAATTAAAATATCACTGGTAAGAGTAATCTAGAATACTATCCAGATTATTTCATTTAATATAGTATGTATACAGTGAAACTTTAATTTTTTTTATCATTTCGAGACACTATCATGAAAATAGCTATTTTTTTTGCTGCATTGTTAACGATCAATACTACGGCAATGACGGCCGAAAAGCTACGAATCAAAGGATATCGAATTGCAATAAATCAAAACTCATCTGA
>JANWKD010000074.1 GCA_025451595.1 Candidatus Babeliales bacterium
AAGCCATCAATTAGAATATATGCAGCAATATTCACGCAAAATTGAAGAATCATTTTCAGTATGGCAAAAATACACAAATAGATTGAGCGATTATGCTCAGCGATTAAAAGATTGTTTTGTTTGCACCAATACCAATCAAAAAATATCTACTTTACTTGCAGATGCAGTAATTAAATATATGGAAATTGAACGTGATCAAATTGTTCTTAAATATACTAACCTCGCTCGATTTATAATTGCTCAGCAAAAAATTGAGTTGCCGGAGCTGATCTGTTTTTGGAATAAGCCAGAATTGTATCATCAATTGGCGCTACGCGCGCGCAGACTCAATGATCGCGTACTCGTTCAATTTATTGAGGATGTAGCAATATTAATAAGTCAGGCGGTCCTTATGGCGGGCAGCGGTTTGTATACGCAATGGATTAGCCAGGATGATGCGCAGATGTTTGAAGAATTGACCAAACAGCAAAATCAGTTAGCAGCAGATTTTGAGCAATTTATCAATACGCTACAAGCAAATCAAAAAGAAATTGCCGAGAATATTATTAATGCATTCAAGCAAGCGCAAACAGAACTTGAAAAAAAATACCAAGAAGCAAATACAGCGCAACAACAGGAGACTCTCTACCTTTTTAAAGCAATTAATTTAGACAAACCACGTATTAATTATTTACTGCAACCTGCAACCTCGTATGATCAGATTTTTCAAGCGTCTGTAATGAATACACCATTATTACAACCTTGGTATAACATATACCAAGTGGGCGACTGGGAGTTTGATATTACCAGCAATAGCTTTTGGCAATACCAATTATCTCCATTCGGAACGCCATTTTGGAAGCCATTTAATGGCAAAGATGATCCATCTCGAAATGCAATTTTTTCTGAATTCATTCCAAGCAACGGATCCACCTCTGATATTGAAATTGAATGTACCATCATCCAATGCACGTATCCTTTTTTTGCAGGAATCATATTCAACCGTGGTCGTTGGATTGCTGGTGATCCTGAACGGATTTGGCAATATCGATTAGTAGGGCTTTATGGAACGCAATCGGATGCTAGTAATGCGTATAGTCGCGCTATTAACCTTCATTTTGCGCAGCAATTATTACAATTACCAAAAACGAAAGACGATAAAGAATCGATTATTTCAGCGCTCGAACAAATTACCACGAGTAACTCAACCAATTTGTATCAATTAGATAAAGATGATTCATTCCAACTCGTAAAAAAACCATTGACCTATATTTTTGCGATCAATACTTCCCCCAATAAAGTCACTATAACGGTATCTAAAAAAGAAGTTGCTGGTACTCAAACAGCAATTATGAAGTTATTTTCAACGTCAATTGATAATCTTGATAATTATCTTGCTGTGTATCATGGCATTGGATTTATGGCCCCTGGATGCAAAGCACAGTTTGTTATAAAAAAACCGAGCGCTCTGACCATCAAAAATAGTGAAAGCGAATCCAAAATAGCTGGATTACTGAGCAATAGTAAAAGAAGAAGTCACCGATTGGCCAATAACAATCAATCATTAAAAAGAACTCAATATACTCAGTTAAGTGTAGGTACGTAATGAACTATATTATTTTTCTTATTGCATTGAATACCTTAATACTAAACGCTGCTCAACAATCCCAAAAATTACAGGAACCCGTCAATACAAAGGTTACCCCTACGCAAGCGTTAGCTATAAAAAAACAAGCAGCAACGGGCGCACAATTGGCTGCGCAGACGTTATTTAATCCTATTGATCCTACCAGCAAACCTTCAAAAGCCAATCCATATGGCACCGTCTCATTGAATGAAGCAGCCATCAACGAAACATTTGGCCCGCAGGGTTTAAATTTGCCAACCGATTATATTCAATACATCAAGAACTTTTATTTTTATTTAGAATATGTAGCTCGCTTGGAATACGCCGCAAAGCTTGCAACCATAGCTTCGACAAAAGGGATCGCTATGCTCGGAACTATAAGCAGTGGCGGGTGGCATGCATTTGTGCAAAAAATGGAGTCTGTAGCGGGCTCTTGGCAGAAACTTGAGCAAGAATTGCAAACAATAGCCAACCCTGCATGGTCAGACATTATTGGTACCATCAATGCTACCTCGTGGCAAAATTTAGCAGAAACTGATTTTTGGCAAAGCTTTAATAATCGTATTAATGCGCAAAGCTTGAACGATTCGATGGTATGGCAAAACTATTTAAAGATTATGATCAGCAATACTTTTGTGCAAGATACCGGATTGCTCACTTCTATTTTTGAATCAGAAGTAACTCTCTTTAAATATATACCTAACATTGAAGTTGCCTACTACCATCCCGAATTTACCGTACTGCGCAATGGTTCTGAAATGTTTCGTATTAACCTCGTTCTTACTGATGCGCTCCGTACACGCATGGCTATGCAGTCGACTAATTGGAAGGGAATAGATTCAATTAATTTATTGGCCCAAGCGCAAAAATTTCAACAAACAGACTTTTATAAAGTAGTGACTCTTGCTGAACAAAATCCATCGAATAGTATGAATCAAATTGCTCAATCAAAATTTCCGTACGATCCTCAAATATTCAAAAAAGTTCCCTTACTACAAGAACAACTTACCTGCTTTGCGATGATTAAAATAATTCAAGCATTAATTATGAACGTATATGACAAAACGCATCTTGATAATACTATGCAAATACTTTCAGATGCCAAGATTGCAAAACCGAGCCCTTCCATTTTTTTGTATACACCCAGCGATTATTTGTATCTTGATGATTTAGCGCACTTGAACGATAGCTTTGAGCAACATGCAAGCTCTCAACAGACACCTTCCCCAGCACAAGCTACGAAATTAGTAAACTATTTTATGAACCAAAAGCCAGAAGAGCGTATTGCAGTTGCTAGTTTTTTTGGAAATATGTGGAGCACCGTAAAAGACACGGCAGGCAAAAGCTGGGACGATGTCAAAAAAGGAGTAACCGACGCAGAGAAATTAGGCACTGATACGTTAGACTCCATCACAAATGAAGCAGAAGCGCTTGGCTTTGTAAGTCTTGGTGCTTTTTTAAAAGTTACGGGGCTTGATCCTCAAATGGCCGATAAATTATTAAAAGAATCACGGGATTTACAAAATAAAGTATATAAAGACCTAGAAGCTACCGGCGACGACCTGGATAATTTAGTAGACGATGTAGGTAATGCAGCAATTGATGTAAATTCTGGTATTGGTGCAGCAATTGGACAAAGTTTGTCTCTGCTTGATCCAAAACTTGGTAAAGCAGCGCAAGGCTTGTATACAAGTGTATTTGTAGCTGTCGTTCAATCTGCCGAATCAATGCCCCATTTAGTTATCGCAGAAGGACTTGGAATCGTTAAACTACAAGCAGATGCCGTGAATATGATCGCCGATATTACTGCCGATGCGGTAACGGGAAATTATAAAGAACTGGGGGAAGATATTTATACCGGTATTGCACGAATGGCAAAGGACACTGCAGTTACTATTCTAAATGTTATTACCTTAAGCGTTAAAAATGTAATTAATAGCTTAATGAATGCCGTAAAAATTACTGCGTATCTAACCGCTTTGCTTACTCGTGTATGGATTGATATGTGGACTGCGGTAACATTTGTTGCAACAGGATTTGCTTCAATTTTTGACCCTTCCATCGATCCATTTTCCGTGTCACAAGAGGTTCAAGACACGTTGAGCCAGCATGAAAGAACTATTAATGCAGTTATTACTACCGCACTACTGCTTGCGTCTATCCCACTGACTGGAGGAACATCTCTTGCTATTATTGGTATGGGCGCTATGACTCTTGGCCCGCAACTATTTTCAGTGTATGGTAGCTACCAAGAAGATGAAATGGCAAAAGAGCAACTTGCTGATGAAAAGCAATTTATCAGCAATTATCAAGCATATGTCGCGAATAATAAACTGATTAATATTGTGCAACAAAAACAATGGGCAAATGAGCTTCAGCTCAAATACCAAGCACAAACAAGTAATCAAGAACGTGCGCTGGGGTTCTATGAAAACTATTTAAACGAAAATATAAATAGTTTGAAAACGCAGTTCGCTCAAGCACTCGGACAACGTTGGGCAACCCTATTGCAGCCTGACTCACATGGCCTTGCGCTTGGTGACGTTGGTTCTATTTATTCGGTACAAACAAATCTATTTAATCTTAATCCGTCTCAAGGTTTTCCATTATACAGTATGGCCCGTCAATCGTTTAGCCAGGAAATTGCGGTCGCTCCCGCTCTTATTTGGCAGGCCGACAGCGGTCAGCCTACCTCTGCGGTGACCCAAAATTGGTTTAATCAAAAAGAGACGATGATTCTCAATGAGCCAGTTCATAATGCTGAAATTCGTTTTAAAGCCATTTATGTACTCAATAGCTACCACATTGGTTTATATCTTGGGGGCGCTACTATTGATATTGCCGACGTCATTAAAAACAAAATGGCGCCAATCAATGCAGATCATTTAGCAAAAATGATTGTATTCAGAAAAGTAGGAAAGAATAGTAAAACAACAGTACAACTGTACGAACACGAAGGTGCGGGTTGGGTTACGCCTTTGAGTAATGGTCCCACTTTTGCATTAGGTACCTGGTATCACATTAAAGTCAATTTGATTGACCCGGGAACCACCTTACAAGTCAAAGTGTGGGCAGAACCAGATCAAGAGCCAAACTTTTGGCAATCGTTTACCGTCAGTCCGAGTGATCAAAAAACAGTTGGGGTGATTTCATCTGGCGCTTCGATTGAATATCAAATAGTCAATCCAAAACCAAAGATCGAGCCGATCACAAGTTTACGTCCTGAAAATAAATATCTAAGTCCCGTCGATCAGCAAACCTGGCTTCCATTGCAATTTGAAAAAGAACGTGAAAAAGCTGCTCAACAACAAATGAAATATCTTCTACAGCCGACGATTGGTAGTTTACAATTAAAACCATACGACACCATGCAAATTGTAAAAGAGAATTATATTTACACGACACAAGACACTCAATTAATAGATAAAAATAATAAGTTTATTACTGATTATGTGTTGCCAGCAACGGTCAAATATTATGAGGGATCAAACAATGTGCAAGAGGTAACCAATATTGGCCAACAACCACACAACGACTCAAGCATCGTCAGTCTTGTGACCAATAAGGCCTTTACTAAGAATGGTACTGATGTTCATTTTGCGGTCACTGATCTTTTTGATACGTATCAAAAAAATCATCCAATACCCGATGATCTGGTAAAAACATTAAAATCTATGCAGCAAGAGTATCAATCTATGCTCATGAATGTGACATTTGGCATTTGGAAATTACAAGCAACAAGCAGTCAAGATGTTCAAAATCATCAATACATATACACTATGCCATTATATGACCAAAATAATAAACTTATTCCAAATGCACTTGATTATCTATTGTTCGCTCGCTGGGAGAATAATTATATTGCTACCGCTCCCGGAAACCCAGGCTATAATTATCTTGATGTTTTATCAGATACAACGAGTCAGTATGTAATTATTAGTCTTGTTAGTGGTAACGCCTATTCAAACTCAAGCAAAACCCCTTTACTGACCGGCTTTGCAGTGAATAACCTATTACAGAATTATCAAAATACCTATGGAAACGTGCGATCAGATTTAGTTTCTCAAATACAAGCTGCCGTTGCTTTATACAACCCGCCGACATCAGACAAAACTGCTAACTCTTCAGGACCTGCAACGGGTACCGGAGCTAATAATGTACAAAGCACGACATCTGGTTCCAATGCGAGCGGCAACGATCAACCAACTGGCGGTTCTTCCAATGATAGTTTACAAAATCGCAGTGATGATGCGGGTGGTGATAATGTAGATTTTGGCTTTTGATCAAGAAATCTCGCATCTTGCTTGTGATTCTCTTGACATTTCTTTTGCATGTTTTGCGCCTACTGAACGAAGAAATTCATAAATCTCTTTATGATTAACCCGATCAACGTAATCTAAGGCAGTCCTGCATGTATTCGAGGTTTGAGATTTATTAAGTTGATTGATATCTCCACCGTAATCAATAAATGATTTAACAATGTTTTTAAAGTTCTGAATGGTTTCATTTATTCTAAGCCCACTTTCTATTGCGATAGCCGCCGCCCGGTATGTATCCCTAAGTAAATCAGGAACAATAGCTCCCTTTTCAAATAATTTCTTTAAAAGATTTAATGCGCGCTTTCTGTCATTGGCACTATGTTCTAGTATTATTCTCTCAATAAGATTATCTAATACGAAAAAAGTATATTTTTTTTGCGGAGTATTATCATATGAGCCTGCGCCTGCTTGTAACAGCAATTCCGCCATTTCATATTGTTTGGTCTTAACTGCATCTAATAACAATTCATAGCCATAGTTTTTCAAAAAATCTTGCACGGATTGGTTTTTTAATAATAATATTAGTTCCAAATTATTAATATCATCTCTCCTGATCATTAATTTAATAGCATGTTCAAAACCATGAAATTTTATTTCATCCGCAAGATTTTTAATACGATGAAAATCAGCGCCACAATATTGCAATAATTCAATTAAACTCTTTTCATAAGAACGAGGTATGTAAGGATCTAATAACAATATTAATAACGCAAGGTTTACGTTATTTCTTGCTTGAATGAGATAACTTCCTACCATTTTAATATTATTATCAGTAATCTTTTCGAGTTTTGATCGGTCACCCGTTATTAATATTTGATCAACTAATGTTTTAAGCGATTGACAGACTAAACTTTCAGGTTGCTGCAAGGATAATAGATATTGATGATGGCTAATTTCAAATAGCATCAGAAAAAACAGTATAACAATTTTTTTATTCATTTTAACTCCTCTTCATTATTTGAAAGTTTATCTGCATTCAATAGGCTCACTAATTAGTCATGCAGAACCCCTCTTGACCAATGATATTTATACAATGGTTCAAACGATCTTTTTTGAGCCCCTAATCCAATAAGAAAATTTTGCATATCTTTATCTTGCGCAAATTGAAATACTGACTGCTGGTCCATATTTATTGCCTGAATATCTGCACCAAATTCGACCAATAATTTAATTACTTTTTTTAAATCATCTTTGTCTTTGATGTGCTTCATAGCAAATATAATAGGCGGATCAAATACTTCTGACTTGCTATTTAAACTTAATCCAGACACTGCATAAGATATTATATTATTTTTAAATGACTCATAATCTTTATCGCTCACGTATTTCCAAATTATATCTTCCGGAAGCTTCTCAATAAGCTCTTTTGATCTTCTTGAAAGAGGTATATTGGATTCTATAAGCGATTTAATTTTTTTAAATTCAAACCTTTCACTATATCTAGCAAGTAATTCCTCTGTCTGATCAAATTTATAGCTATTTATAATTTTGTCGGCCGTAAGATAATCTGCTCCACAATTAATCAAATTAATGTCATTATAATACTGATCATCCATAAGATCTTCGATGGCATAACTTCCCGTTAAAACAGAATTTACAACAGCTGCAGTAGGATCATTGTCTGCTTCAAAAAGCGATAATCCCACGCTTTGCAATTCAACTGGTAGTTGTTTAATAAGAGATACATTATCCATTTTGAGTGCTTGATCTACTTGAGCTTTTACAACGCTACAAATAACTTGACTACGAAGAGCAATTGGTAGCGTTTTTATTATTTTAAAACTAGTATAATCACTAAATTCAATGATCTCTTTTAGTATCCGGGAAGTAATTAAATAATATTCTTTTTCTAATTTGACAAGTTCCTCAAAAAAAGCGTGCTGTATTTCTAATGGAAACTCGTTTATTTGTTCTAATACCATAAGATCGTTGGCATCTCTTGCTTTTTGATATAAAGCTCTTGCAAGGCCTTTTGCTTGTTGTTTCACTATATTAACAAAAGGATAGGTGACTTCTGGAGTATTATTAAAAAATTCAATTAATCGACTCATATCTCTCGTTTGAACTGCATCCTTTATTAATGATTGTATCGCGAGAGTCGTTAATGCCGGCATTCGTTGTCCCGTATTTACATAATTTCCAATACAAATTAAAAGCAATAGTATTATTAATCTTTTTATTGTTATCATTATCTTCTTACTCCTAAATCAAAGAGGAGATTCCGTAATTTTTGATTATCACCTGCGGCTTTGAACACGGTGAGTCCATCGGGATTGACCGCATTGACATGAGCGCCTGCATTAACAAGCATCCGTATAATATCCGGATAGGAATCATCCCGTGGATAAACTGCAGCTTGCATCACGGCATAAATCAACGGATAGGTAGAGTATTGAGTTCCATCCGCTAACCTAACATGGTAAAGCTCATTAATATTTATATCTTCCTGTAATAACAACTCGAGAAATGGTATTTTTGCAAATAAAATTGCAGTAGTCAAAAAACCATTAAAGAAATCTTTCTGCTCTTGCACAATTCGTTGGCCAAGCACTGATTGAGAAATTAGCCTATACATCGCTATTTTTTTAGCTACCTCATATTTATTATCGCCAGCTGATAAACCTTGAGGCTCCTTATGCAAAATCGTTGAATAAATAGAAGTAAGTTCTTTTGTTAGAGCTGCTTGGGGGTCTTGATTATAACCTAATTTATACAAGTCGTTAATAATCTCATTTATCAACTCAAGCCGCACCCCACAACTGCCGAAAAGCCTGGCTAATAATTCTGGATTATCAAACGGTGGCGTTAAAACATACTTACGCAAGGCAATATTGAGCAAAGCTACCTCTGGGTTGTTATCAGCATCAAGCAATGCTATAACCGGAAATTGTAATTCAAAGGGTAGTTCTTGCAATAAAGAAGGAAAATTTGCATTAGGTGATTTACGCGCTATAAAATCTTGCAGTCCTTGGCATATCAAATCCTGCTCTATTAAATGCTGTAGCAAAAAACCTTTTAGATGTACAGGTAACTGATTTAATTTTGCCACAAACGAAAGATCACCATTAATTACTTGAGAAACTAAAAAAGCTATAACCTCATTAATTTTATTATTCTGAATAGCCGATTCCGTAACAATTTGTTGTAAGTCCCTAGGCAAATTATTAATTTCTAATAAGCTATCGAGATTTCGCTCTTCAATTACTCTATCCATCAAGCCTTCCGCTACTGTTTTTGCCGCTAATAACTTGGCAGAAGGAACCTTGTCCATAGTATATAGTTGACTGCTCAGACAAAACAATAACACTATTAATTTTTTCATTATATTATCCTTTTTTAAACGCCTATCTTTTTGCCCCTAAACTCATTAAAAAATTTATCAACTCTTGATTATCACTTGCGGCTTGTAATGGAGTTAGACCATTTGAATCAGTAGCATTAATATCCGCGCCAACACTAATAAATAATTTTATTAGTTCTTTTTTCCTATTTATATCCCCAGGATATAAAATTATTGCTTGTAATGGCGTGACTTCTTTATCCGGCAAAATATTTAAAATGTTGCTTATATTAAAATCATATTCTTTAAGTTGTAATGATTCTAATGTTGATTCAAGACCTGTATCATCACCGTTATTTAAGTACGTTAAAATCAATAGACTAAGCATTATACCGACATCATCAACTGATTTGTCTATATAGTGCGAATCCAAGATAGTACTGAAAAATTTTGGTGAAATCTTTCCATTTTTTAATAATTCATTAATTGGTGCGCTTTTAATGACATTGACAAAAGAATCAAACTCAACTGGATCAATAAGCTGACAATCAGCAAAATAATTTTTTATGCGTTCTTTAACTTCAACTGAATTTTCGTCCTCTAAATTAATATCCAGTACAAGTGCTAATTCATTCATATTTCTTGAAGATAAAGAACTAGCTAAAGTAGATACGTCGCCTGGAAAATTAGTTAAAATACTCGAATCTTTATATTTTGCTATCAATAGGGCAAGCGCTCGAACAATACTACAGGTAATTACTTTTCGTAATGTTTCATTAGTTATTGACGATATTAACAATTGATTCAAATCATTACCTTCAATGACTTTTTGTATTAGAATTAATGGCAAAATATTGGGCTGACGCAGATAATGATTATATTTGTCGAAAAAAATTTCATTTAATGGACTCGGTAGTTGTTGCAATTGCTTACTAAAAAATTCAATTGGACCATCCACTTTAAAAGCATCTAGGTCTATTCCTTTGTTGTTAAATATTTGCAAATCTAAAAAACGTCTTATTATTTCGTCTGATGCTTGAGCAATTTTCGTTAAAAAAGGTTCTGTTATGTCGGATGGATATTGAAAAAAAGTAATTAATGGCATCAAATTGCCGGTTTCTATTACTTCAGCTATTATTTGATCAACTAACGTTTTGGTAGCTTGCAACGAAGCCTGAGCTTTTCTGGTTACTGCACCTACATAGTTATTGATAAACATTAAACAAAATAAAAATATCAATTTCTTTAACATATTTTATCCTTTCAATTATCTTAAGTTCTCTATTTGTATACTAGTATACCAAAATCAATCATCGTTTTTAAATAATAAGATTTCTATTTGAATTAAATTGCCAATATGTAAAATAATGGTATACTGTTAAAAACAGGTATTTATACCTTATTCTACTTGGGCCAGCAACCTCTGGCTTTTAAGCCGGGGAGCGCTTCATTTAAGAAAAAAATTATGGAAAGAATTGATTACAAAACCTTACCTTCATTACCTGGCATCTATCTGTTCAAGCAGAACGACACTATTTTATACGTTGGTAAGGCTAAATGTCTTAAAAAACGAGTGACCTCCTATTTTCAAAAAAAAGGGACTGACTGGAAAATAGATATGCTCCTGCAAGAACATACCCATATTGAGCATATTGTAACTCATTCTGAATCTGACGCGTTGCTCCTCGAGGCACAATTAATTCGTGACAATAAGCCCAAATTTAATGTATTGCTCAAAAACGGTCAGCCTTTCTTATATATTATGGTAAGCTCAAAACCATTACCCACGCTTGAATTGGTGCGTAATAAAAAGGATAAAGGTATCTATTTTGGGCCATTTTTACATAAAATACCTGCACGGAGCGTCTATAATTATGTAATACGAGTTTTTAAATTATGGTTATGCAAATCGAGTATTACTCAAGGCTGTCTTGATTACCACTTGGGTCGCTGTGCGGGCAACTGTCTTAAAGAAAATTTTGACAAAGAAGGTTATTTATTCAGATTAGAACTTGTCCAGCAACTCTTAAAGGGCAATTACAAGCAATCACTCAAAGCTCTTGAGACCCAAATCAAAGAATTGAATAAAAAATTAGAATTTGAAAAAGCACAACATCTACACCAATACGTTCAACACTTGGAAATCATTTTTGACACGTTGCAAGCAAAATTCTCAGAAAAAAAGTATCGTCGCGAAATTGTTGATCGTACCGTGCCGAGTGTGATACATAATTATGAGCAAGTAAGCCAGCAGTTACAGCAATTATTTAACTTACCACGCAAGCCCCGCACAATCGATTGTTTTGATATTTCGCATTTTCAAAGCAGTTATATTGTAGGTTCTTGTATTCGCTTTACCAACGGTAAACCAGATAAAAATATGTTTCGGCGATTTAGAGTGAGAACACTACAGAAGCAAAACGATTACGCTGCATTGCAAGAGATTGTGAGCAGACGGTACAAACATGTTTCAGAAATCCCTGATTTGGTGCTTATTGATGGTGGCAAAGGACAATTAAATGCAGTCAAAGATATTGCTTCAACGACATGCATTAGTTTGGCAAAACGTGAAGAACGAATCTTTAGTGCAAACTTGCAAGAAGGTATCGTATTAGATGTCAAAACAGATTTAGGAAAATTACTGATCGCATTGCGTGATTATGCTCATCATTTTGCTGTTAGCTATCATCGCAATCGCCGTCATAACGCATTAGAAAAGGAACAGCTATGAATCCAGAACAGTTTACTATGTCAAGCCAAGAACTTTTAAACTTGAGCATTATGCTTGCGCAAGAACATCATAATCCCTCGTTAGAGCCATTGCATACGTTAGCAGCCGGCATTCACAATGAATTTTGCAAATCAGCATTCGCTGTATTGCAAATTCCTACCGCGCCGCTACAAGAACTAATTAATCAAGAATTAAAAAAACTACCGACGGCACAAGGAACTCAGCTAACAGCGAGCCATACTTTTGAACAGTTTACGCAAGAATTAAAAAAAGAAGCTGATGCACTCAAAGATAACTACATTAGCTTAGAACATTTTTTACTGTGTTGGGCAAGCACTTCTTATCTACCAACCAGCATTAAGGATTTTTTTAAACAATCACAATTTAATAAAACACGTATTTTAGAGCACATGAAAACTATGCGCAAGGGTAAAACCGTGAACGATAAAAATGCTGAAAAACAGTACCAAGTATTAGAAAAATATTGCATTAACGTAACTGAACAAGCTCGTAATGGACAACTCGATCCAGTAATCGGACGCCATGAAGAAATCCGTCGCGTGGTACAGATTTTATCACGTCGAACTAAAAATAATCCGGTGCTCATCGGTGAACCCGGGGTGGGCAAAACGGCTATTGTCGAAGGCATTGCCCAACGTATTATCAATAACGATGTACCAGAAAGCTTGCGAGGCAAAGTAATTTATGCGCTTGACCTTGGCTTGTTGATCGCTGGTGCCAAAGATCAAGGTGAGTTTGAAGAACGATTAAAAGGTATTTTAAAAGAAATAGAAGAACGACCGGACGAAGTTATTTTATTTATCGATGAATTGCATATGCTTGTTGGAGCTGGTGCTACCGGCGGCGGCATGGATGCTTCGAATCTATTAAAGCCCGCACTCGCACGTGGCCAATTACACTGCATAGGCGCAACGACACTCAAAGAGTACAAAAAATATATCGAAAAAGATGCTGCACTCGAACGGCGATTTCAAAAAGTATTCGTTGAAGAGCCGAGTCTAGAAGACGCTATTTCTATTTTGCGAGGACTCAAAGAACGATACGAACTACATCATGGTATTCGAATTAAAGATCAAGCGCTTGTAGATGCGGTACTTCTTTCAGCGCGCAACATACCGGATCGTTTCTTGCCTGATAAAGCAATTGATTTAGTTGACGAAGCAGCTGCGATGGTCAAAATGTCCATCGATTCACATCCGGTAGAAATTGACCAACTTGAACGGAGAATACGTCAATTGGAAATTGAAAAAGTAGCGTTGCAAAAAGAAAAAGGGAATGGTTCCACAAAGCAAAAGCTCGAACATCTTGAACAAGAGCTCTCACAGCTAAAAGAAAAACATCAAACCGTGCTTAATCAATGGAAAGCTGAAAAAGCACCTCTCGAGCGTATTAATAAAATCAAAGAAAGCATTGAACTTGCACAATTACAATTCCAACAAGCAGAACGTGAAGGCGACTTTGCAAAAGCTTCAGAAATTAAATATGGCAAGCTGGTCAAACTCGAACAGGAATTGATCAATGAGCAAGAACGTCTGAAGGAACTACCTACCCAAATGATCAAACAACAAGTTGATGAGCATGACATTGCTGCAGTTCTATCGCGCTGGACTGGTATTCCGGTGGAGAAATTACAAACTACCGAAATGCAAAAACTCCTCAACATGCAAGCAATACTCCAAAAACGTGTTGTCGGCCAGGACGAGGCTATTGAAAAGGTTGCGCATGCTATTCAAATGCATCGAGCAGGGCTGACTGACCCCAATCGCCCCATTGGTTCATTCTTATTTTTAGGACCTACGGGTGTTGGTAAAACTGAAGTGGCCAAAACGCTTGCTGATTTTTTATTTAATAATCCACGTCGGCTCATTCGCATTGATATGTCAGAATACATGGAAAAACATGCGGTAGCACGGTTAATTGGTGCTCCTCCTGGTTATGTTGGTTATGAAGAAGGTGGCCAATTGACAGAGCAAGTACGACAGCATCCGTACAGCGTACTACTATTTGATGAAATAGAAAAAGCACACCCTGACGTATTTAATATTTTCTTGCAAATCCTTGATGAAGGCCATTTGACCGACAGCCAAGGGCGCACTGTTTCATTTAAAAACTGCATTGTTATTATGACCTCGAATATCGGATCTGACATTATTTTAAAATCACCAGAGATTACGCAAGAAGTTCAAGATCAGATTGAACAGTTACTACACAAAACATTCCGTCCTGAATTTTTAAATCGTATTGACGCTATTGCATTTTTCAGACGCCTTACTCAAGCTGATGTTGAAAAAATTGCATATATTCAGTTGCGTGAACTTGAAAAGCGACTTGCAGATAAAGAAGTTAGTCTGTCTATTTCAGATGAAGCAATAAAAAAAATTGCTGAACTTGGCTTTGAGCCTGAATTTGGCGCGCGACCATTAAAACGTGCAATACAACATTATATCACCGTGCCACTTTCTCAATTTATCTTAAAACATCCTGAAACAAAACATGTTTCTGTCGATATCAAACAAGACCAGTTTATTATAGAGTAAGATCATCCCCCCATTTTGATGTCCAAAATCAGAATGGGGGATAATTTTACAGTCTCAACTTACGGTTGAGTTGTAGACAAGCTGAAGACAACTCAGTGATATCAGTTTTTCCACAATAATTATTTACTTATAAATTGCCGAACAAAAGATATTATTTCATGGCTTTCTATTGTTATATTTGAAACAATTATCGTGGGATAGCCAAATTTTTTGGAATAGAAAATAGTCAGTTTTCCTGAAAAAGTTGTTTGCTTGTTGAGTAAGGATGTATCTTTCACTCGAATGCCTACAGCATCACCTGACTTATATGGTATTCCTAAGTAATAATCAACTTCAGAAATATTACTCCACGGAATAAAGCCAAAATGCTTAATAAACATCCCTCTTGAATTAACAATAATAACAGGAATTGTGCTTTTAGAAAGAAAAAAATTGTAAACAAATGCAAACGCAAGAGAAACGATAAAAAATATAATTAAAGCTTTTAATGAAAATATAACATAATAACCTATATCGCTGATAAACCATGGATTCGTTTTAAAAAAGCAAAACAAAACATTTGCGATAAAGCTCCATAAAACGTATATACCGTAGTGATACATGTAAAATAATGCGGCGATAGGTATTAATATATATCCACTTTGTATGAGTTTTTTATCATAATAAGCAATGAGTTCTTTATTTCCATGCATGATTATTTTTTCATAAGCAAAAAAACTTGAATTTATTAAACTCACAATCCCCAACCTTTTCAAGGCTAGGCCAAACCATTTTCAGGATCTCCGTAATACACCTAATAAATATCCTATAAAAGCAAAATATAATCGCTGAGTTGTAATTTCACTATTTCTTTTGAATCTTTGCATGTATTTATGGTAAGAACGGGATTGCGGTAAATATAGCTCCTACCGCAGCCGATGCAGTTTCAACAGCAGCTATTGCACCAGTGATACTACCTGCGCTTGTAACGACAGCGGTAGTCGCTAGAGCTGCTTCTGTTGTAAGCCCCGCTCCCGCAATAGTACCAGCGACTACTGTTACTCCGGTGCTTACCGAAGCTGTTGTGGCAGCAATTGTACCGCCAACTACTCCTCCAGCCAGACCACCTGTTGCTACGACAATAGTTCCTGTTGCGGCAACTGCAGTACCATAACATAATGTTTTAGTGAACCAATAAGCGATAGCACCCGATATCGGTCCGCCGCCTAAACCACGAACTTTTGCTTTAAGGATAAATTGATTATCGCTCATCTTGTTTAATGAAACATAGCCAACCTTTAGGAACTCTTTAAATTGCTTATCATTCATTTTACGAAGCATCGGATCAGTAAATGCTTTCTGTACTACATGATGCTTCCCATCTTCTATAACAAGAAACCCATTTTTATGGCGAATTAATGCTGAACCTTTCATAACGTTTGGTATAAAAATAGAATTCTCTTTAGACCTCATAGCTAATGATAGCTGGGAAATTAATAATACGGCTAAAAGGTAACGTTTAAAGCCCATATGCAACCTTTCGATATGCCATTGATCGAATTATATAATTTTAAATAATTGGTTGTTTCCGTCTGGAAAGATTTTATATTTTAAGACTTAGTAAACAAGGATATATGATATAATTTTTTTGTCTTGAAATTTTTTTAATATCGTGCTCATATTTTTTTAGTTAAATCTTTTAAAAAATGAGAAAAAAATATGAGCAAAATCATTTCACTTCCCTTAATTTTTCTTTTCTTTTTTCATTCTATTCATCCGCACGGTTTTTGCGCAGGCACACAAATTCAAACGGCGCAAGGCTATGCAAATATCGAGAATCAATCGATTGGCACGCACGTCCAAAGCTTGAACAGTGCAACACAATATTGTTTGCAGCCCGTTACGCACATTACCAAAACAAAAGCAAATTGTTTTGTACGAATATGGTTTAATGATGAGTATCTCGATACGTCGCCTGACCAACTGTTTTATTGTCCTCATGAAGAAAAATGGATTCCTGCTCAACAGTTAGCTTCGCAGTCTATTCTTACTAAAAATATCTCTCAAGATTTGATTATTAATAACATTGAGATTATTCATCAAGACGCAGAATTTTATAGTATCACGGTAGCCAATGATCACACGTTCTTTGTCACCGAGCAACAGATCCTCACTCATAATATTCTACCAATTGTTATTGGTTTTTCTTTTGCCTTTGGTGGTGGCATTGAATTTTTGGGTGCAACCATTGGCATAAGCACATTAGGCTTATTGCTTGGGTTCAAGTTTTATAACGATAGATCAAAGAAAGAGCTGCAATTCCAGCGTTTAGAAAATTCACCAACTATTCCAACGATTAATGCAAATACCTCTATCGTTGCTATTGAACCACGAAAATCTGGATGTGGCAGTACGCAGCCCGCAACCATTGAAGATCATATTCTTATCGCACCCATACAAAAACCTAAGGAGCCAAATCGCGGTTGCTATAACCCTGTGCCAGTACCGGAACGCAAGCCAGGATGCGGTGGCAGCCTGCAACAAAAAACTGATGATTTTATCTTACAACAAGAGACAACGAGTCAAAAACCTGGCCGATTTGTCGTAACACCAGAAAATGTTAAAGGCGAAATATCTTCTGACATTAAAACAGGAATTAAGCTAAGCAATTCTGCGATAGCTACTCTCGATAAGATAAATAAAAAAGTTGGTCTTAAAGGAACCATTACCAATAAAATTGCTACACAAGCAGCTAAAGAATTAGGTTTTGAAAAAATAGGAGAAATGTCCCGTGGTCGTGCGATATTTAGAAAAGGCAATAAATATATTTCAGCAGACAAATATAGACATAATGGTGGATTTTGGAATATGGCTAACTCTGTAGATGAAATAATGACAAAACCGGGAAGATTAGGAACTTATGATATATTTCTTAACAAAATAGGTGATTAAATGTTTTGTTGGCGCATTACAAAGTATGATCCAAAAAATCGAAACGAACTCGGCTACTATTTAAAAGACGAATGGACTGAATACGGAGATATTGGCAGATCATTTGATGGAAAAATTTTTACTTATGAAGAATATGTAATAGTTGAAGATGCTTATATTCAAGCCGTTCTATTATTTATGGATTGTTTAGAGATTGATTCTTTAAAAGTTATATCTCTCGAAGATACGCATGGAAAAAATCCTGAAAGCATATCCGTTGAGAGTATAAAAATAAAAAATAATGAATATTATAAAAAAGAAATGATAATTTTTATTATTAAGTCTATCTTACGGTATAAATTATGGTGCAAGCTTGAATCAGAAAATATGCGAGTAGATTTTGGCTATGATTATTATATGGGCTTAGCTTGTTCAAAATTATGTATGTCAACAATAAAAAAAATAGAAAATGAACTTGGATTGTTTGTTGAAAAAATAGGATGTGAAATTATTTTCGATGACGATGAAGATGATGATTAATAATGTTTTGTTGGCGCATTAGCAAGCATTATTCAAAATATCGAAATGACCAAGACATTCATACAAAAATAACTTATGCTTTCTGCTTTAATTTTTCAAGCTTTTCAATACGTGCAGATAATAAATTAAGTTCTTCTTGGGAACGAAATACATCTTGTTCCATTAAGGATTCAAGTTCAATTCGTAACTTTTCAAAAAAATCAATTAAACTTTTACTATGATTATAATTATGACTAGCATACCAACTAGAGGATTGATAGTCAGGAGAGTTCTCGGCGAGTTCTCGATCGAGCTTAAGTCCAGGGTCATCTAATGTTGGTCCTGAATTTGATTTCCAAATAGATAAAGGAAGATCAATAATAATTCTTTTTGTCAATAAAGTTGCTAGGCTAAGCATGCAAGAAAGAGAAAATCTTTTGGCTAAATTGTCTGTTATATTGCCATTTGATTGTAAACAATAGTGAACGCTACTAACTAATATTATATTTAAAATCGAATCAAACCATGTGTTATTACTGGAAAATTTCTTATTGCAAAACTGTTTCCATTTAGAAACCAACACAAACGCCAAGCAGGCTCTTTTTTGACCAATTGTTAATGAATTAAAAAAATCTTCATTGATAAAGTAATACTCACACCCGTTTGCCCAATAACTCACCAATGGCCAGTCCTGATTCCCACTGTGAAGTTTTTTTATTTTAATATTGTGGTTTTGAACACGCCACTTGTTAATGCACTCGTTAATGAGCTGTTCATTTTCAGGCGAAAAAGATTCGCCTTCAAAATCTTCCAATTGTAAAACAAATTTATTCTCATTTTGAATCGAACAAATTTCAGCAGAAATTACATTATTAAAAGCAAATATTATTGCTAAACTCAGTATTAAATTTTTCATTGTATAACCTCAACAATTAATTTTAACTTACTTTTTGTGCCAATTTTTCTAACTTTTCAATGCGAGCCGGCAATTGACCATACAATAGTTGCCAATACTCTTTTTCGTGAACCAGCCACGGTTCAATGGCTTTTCGGACTTTTTCAAAGTAACTGATGACGCTCTGATAATCATTTAATCGTTCAGCGCGTATGCGATCATCTTCAAAAATTGCATTTTTAGCAAAAATTTTCTCATAAATATAGAGTGGTAACTCTGCGAACAATACAGCCCCAAGCCCAGCCCCAAAACCAATTAATCCCCATCGTTTGAATGTTGTTAATTGGTAACCGCAAAGCGTATTTTTTTCTTTAAGGCTATAACGTAAAATAGCGATTAACCCTCCAAATAAACCAGGAGCTATCCACGATTTTGCTTCTGCTACTTTCTGAGATGTCGGCTGAATTTCAAATAAGAACATTGATAGCATGACCTTTTTTTCGCCATCAGTGAGCGTATTAAAGAAATCTTCATTAATATACCAGTAATTAAAAGGCCTAGGATAAAACTGTAACTTAAAAATAGGATTCACATCCATTATTTCTCGTAAAGGCTTTCTGATTTGCAGCGTTGGATTATCAGTACCAATTTCTTGCATAAAGTCTCTAATAAATTTTTCATTACTCTCTGAAAGAGAGCCTTCAGAAATGCTTTCTGCTTGCAACGCAATTTGAAAGGCTTTTGCAACCTGGTCTTCATTGGCAACTATTGACTGCGCAAACAATATACTGATGCTTAATAATAACTTTTTCATGTAAATCTATATCCCACTCAAAAATTGATTCTAATTGTCATTTTATAATTATTTTAATAACAATAATTATAAATGCTAACAAAATAATTATAGCCAACTATTTAATTATTGCAAAAAAAGGCAAAAATAGACCGAGCAAAAATGCTCGGTCTATTAAAAGTAACTAATTAGAAATTACGCGCCTTGAAGCCGACTAACTATCTTACGTTATGGCGGCAATTGGAGCAGTATGTTGTGCATTGATTCGCTTGACAAGCTAAAAGAGCAGTCTCATCTTTTGCAATATGCGCCCCACAAAGCGAACAAATCAAAAATGCCTTAACTGTACGGACTGCCATAGTTTTAATTTTTATTGTTAATGCATCACCAATATAACCTTTTAAAGAACCAGTACCCAAATTATTTCGGATTTTTTCTAGTCCATCCTTAATCTGTTCTTCAACATTTTTCAAATCTAGGTCTTTTAAATCTAAATCGATTTTTGCTCTGTTATGGGTTTGCTCCTTAATATAATCATAAGCGACTTCTAGCACAATCTTTCTTACCTCATCATAATACTTACAGCGTGCTATTCTATTTTGCAACTTAGATTTTATTGTTAAAAAATTTGTATAGGAATTGTTGCTATTATATTTTATAAAAGCTTTTCCTTGCTCTAAAGCTTCTCTTGGCTCTAATCGTTGATTATTTGAATAATCGCTATGAGTGCCGGGATAAAACCATTGAACCAATATACTATCAGCTACCTCGTATGGATTAAATGCCGGTGGCGTACTTGCACTGAGATTAATCGCAAGCCCAAGCAATGCAACACTTAATATTTTAGATACATTATTCATAAAAATCCTTTGTGTTAAAAATAATATTTTCCATGCAACACTATATCTTTTTGCAACAAATTTGCAATTATATTCCAAAATAAACCTGTAAAATAAGGAAATGTTATGTATATTGTTGCAAACTGGAAAACATATTTCTCTTATGATCAATCATTGGCTTGGATTACAAACCACGGCAAAGAGCTAAGCGACACGCTCAAGCAAACTGATCATCAATTTATTCTTTGCCCCTCATTCGACGCATTGGCCTGCATACGCAAGAAAACTGATTCTATTCTGTATGGCGCACAAGACTGCTCGCCTTACCCGAGCGGAGCATACACCGGAGAAGTTTTGGCGCAATCACTTGCTGAAATTGGTTGCAGATACGGTATTATTGGTCATGGTGAACGAAGAGAACTATTTCACGAAACCACCCTACTTATTATTTTAAAACTTGAGCAACTCATGCTATACAAGATTCAACCAATTATTTGCATTGGAGAAACTGAGCAAGATTACCAGGCCGATAACGCACTGAATGTTGTTACCACGCAACTTATTCCCATTGTGCAATACGCAAGAAAGCATTTTATAACCCATTTGTATATAGCTTATGAACCAATGTGGGCTATTGGAGCAAACGCTATTGCTCCCAAGATACATCTTGATCGCATTGCAAATCATATTCAAAATCTCAGTCAGCAGCAAAACATTAAAATTACACTGCTCTATGGCGGAAGCATACAAAGCAGCACGATCAGTCGCTCGCTTTTTGAATCATTTCAAGGACTGTTAGTCGGAAAAGCAAGTACCGATTTTCAAGAACTTAAAAAAATTATACTATCAGTGTAAAGATCAAATATTTTAATGGTCTGTTAAAATTGATCGAATATGCTATTCTAGTATAAGAAAATAAAAACTTAAAACGGAGAAACATTATGCTCTACGGTCTACTTGTTACATTGTTTACCATATCATGTATTCTACTTATTCTTATAATTTTGATTCAAAAAGGTAAGGGAAGTATGGGGCTTGGAAATCTGGGCGGCAGCGCTCAAATGCTTTTTGGCGGATCGGGCGGGCAAGATTTATTTCAAAAAATTACCTGGGGCCTGGGTGCTTTCTTTATGTTTGGGTCGCTTACTTTAGCGCTTATGAAAACAAAAAATTATCATAATTCTCGCTATTTTACTGCACCAAAAGTAGTAACCCAACCAAATAACCAATTTCCCCAACAACAATAAGGGCGGTATGGTCCTGCTATCATGTATTAATTTTATTGGTAGCTATGTTCTGCATTTGTGCAATACCCTTGGCGGTTTTTTGCTTTTTTTCTGGAATGTTTTCAAAACGACTTGTACCACCCGAATCAAAGTTCAAAAAATATTAGCTCAAATGGAGCTTATTGGGGTAGATTCGTTCATGATTACCATTTTGACGGGAACCTTTGCAGGAGCAGTCCTTGCGCTACAAAGCTACAGCGGCTTCAAGCGGTATGGTGGTCAAGAATTTATGGGACCATTTATAGCGTTGAGCATGGCACGCGAGCTTGGGCCAGTCATAACAGGATTGATGGTTACTGGTCGAGCAGGATCTGCTATAGCAGCCGAAATTGGAACTATGCAAATTACTGAGCAAATAGACGCCCTCAAAACGCTCAATATTAACCCAATTCAATACTTAGCCGTGCCTCGCATTGTTGCAGGAACCATCATTTTGCCTTTTCTGACCATTTTTTCTATGATTTGCGGAATTATTGGGGGATATTTTATTGGCGTGCAAGTATTAGGACTCAATGGACAACAATACATATCGGGTATAGAAAAATATTTGGAATTGACCGATATTAGAAATGGCTTGATTAAATCTGCTGCATTTGGTCTCATTTTATCCTGGGTCGGCGCTTATAAAGGATTTTCGGCTCAAGGAGGAGCTCGTGGCGTTGGTCTTGCTACGACACAAAGCGTGGTAATGGGCTCTATTTTATTGCTTGGTGCCAACTATTTTCTGACAGCAATGTTATTCGATTAACACCCATGATAGAAATAAAAAATTTAAGAAAAAATTTTGACAATCGCTGGGTCGCCAATGGCATTGATCTGACAATACCAAAAGGCCAAATGACCGTTATTATTGGCAAATCGGGTGAAGGCAAATCGGTACTACTCAAACAAATCATAGGCCTTATTAAACCGTTTTCAGGTCATATTATCGTCGACGGCTTTGACATTACACAACTTCCAGAAAAAAATTTACGTATAGTTTTAAGTCAATTTGGCTACGTATTTCAGTTTGCCGCGCTCCTGGATTCACTTACTATCTTTGAAAATATCGGTATTACGCTGCTTGAAAATGGCGTTTCGCGTGACGAAGTTATGCACGTTGTGAAAGAAAAAATCAATCTCGTAAATTTATCTGAAGATATCCTACACAAATATCCTTCAGAACTTTCTGGCGGGATGAAAAAACGAGTCGGTCTTGCTCGCACACTTATAAACAATCCTAAAATTATTTTATACGATGAGCCTACGACCGGGCTTGACCCTATTACTTCTCGAGTAATTCACGAATTAATGTTTGATATGCAAAGAAAATTACACATAACCTCGATCGTGGTTTCGCATGATACTGAAATTTTTAAATATGCAGACAACATTGCGTTGTTGCATAATGGCAAAATTCAATATTACGGGAATGCTCAGACTATTTGGCAATCTGATAATCCCTATATTTTTCAATTTATCCGAGGTTTGTCGGAGGGGCCTATTCAGATCGAAATTCCTAATCAAGAATCAACAATATAATATCTTCATGTTGTAACTTTTTTCTAAATTGTTAAACTTACGATATTCCGCTGTTTTATCATCCACTATGATAAAAATAAAAAGGATAATATGGAAACGCAAATTATAGATATTCACTCACCTGATCAGATTACGCAAGAGGTTTCTCGTTTTCAATTATTGCAGAACGAAGTAGCAAAAGTAATTGTAGGGCAAGAAGAAGCTATTACTTTTATACTTATTGGTATTTTATGCAACGGACATGTACTGCTTGAGGGTGTACCTGGAATTGCAAAAACTACAATGATAAAAGCGATTACAAAAGCTCTTGGTCTTGATTTTAAACGAATTCAATTTACGCCAGATTTATTACCTTCTGATCTTATTGGAACATTAATTTATAATCCTAAAACTCAAGATTTTGAAACAAAAAAAGGACCTATTTTTGCCAACTTAATTTTAGCAGATGAGATAAATAGAAGTCCTGCAAAAGTACAGTCCGCTTTGCTTGAGGCGATGCAAGAGAATCAAGTTACGATTGGCTCAACTACCTTTACGCTCGAAAAACCATTTTTGGTATTTGCAACACAAAATCCTATCGAGCAAGAAGGAACCTATCAACTACCCGAAGCTCAAGTAGATCGCTTTATGTTCAAAATAGTTATGGGCTATCCAAGTGCCGAACAAGAAAAAAAGATTATTTTACGATCTAACGAAGTTTCATATTTGCAACAAATTATCTCCAGAGAGTATATTTTTGAAGCGCAAAAAATAGTAAGTAGTATATATATTGACGATCGAGTAGTTGATTATATTGTTTCACTTATACATGCCACGAGAAAACCCGAACAATACAAGTTACAAACTATTAAAAAGTACTTTGAGGCTGGCGCTTCTCCACGTGCGACAATTGCACTGTATAATGCAAGCAAAGCGTATGCTTTTTTAAAAAATCGCCGGTATGTCACACCAGATGATGTAAAAGCGGTGGTGACTGCTGTTTTGCGGCATCGCATTACTCTATCTTCAGAGGCACACGCAGATAGAATAAATCCTGACGAGTTGATTCGAATTATGTTAAACACCGTACCTGCGCCATAAACTATGCAAAGAATAGCCTTTATACTATTTTTCATTTATGCTTTTTTAGTTGACACATTTAACTTGACAAAATTAAAACATCCTGAGTATTGTTTGAGAATAAAAATTAAAAAAGGAAAGCATGAATGAAACATCCATTCTGGCTTTTAAATATTACACTCCTAGCTTCATTTTTTCTAATGATAGGGTTTATATTTTTTTCTCAACAGAGAATCCCCAGAATTATT
>JANWKD010000075.1 GCA_025451595.1 Candidatus Babeliales bacterium
CATGGCAAAAGGCTATTTAGATTAGGAAACGTTAATCCAGTCAGAAGAAATGAAGAGATAAAGAGCCTTGTTTTTGATACACAAGAGCTCTCTATCATGATCATGAAAAAAATAAAGGAAATCTGTCCGAATGCAAAACTGATTTATACTTTTCAGCATACGGTTAATATCACTAAAGATATTTATTTTGTATATTACTTAATGGAAGCATTTGCTAACCGTACAGTGGTGGATAGAAAAAGTTGGGGCACAACGCTTGATCTGGCAATGTATAAATATTTTGGTCGGTCACTTGGCACACAAGACATTGCTATTAAAGAAATGTATGATTTCGTGGCGCTTGCGCGTCAAGGGATGGTGAAATATTCTGAAGAAAATAACATTCCAATACTAGATTTAGCGACAACATTCGATAATACCAACATTGATCTATACGAGAATCAGCTTGAACCCAGCAGAAAGGGTGGTGAAATTATGGCTGAGGTAATGACTCACATTATCGATCAGCATGATTTTTCCGGACCTTCACTGATTTATTCAAAACCCGGCTGCACCTCAGGCCCAATTCTGGGGATCAAAAACGATAAGCCATGGTATCCACATACAATACCAGCAACAGAACCACAAGCAGCGACATTCTTTCAGGCGGAATACACCCGAAAGTTTAAACGAGATCAGAGTGCTTGGTATGGCATGTATAATTTGTTTGCTCCAGAACAACCGTTACCGCAAGATTCGATGGAACAAATCAAGGCCAACGCAGATAACGGTGATGCTAGAACGCAGCAATTGATGCAAAGAATGGGCTGGAAGTAATAATACAACCTGTGATATCCCCGCATAAGCGGGGATCCATCTCTCGATTGATTAAAATAATTTTTTGATCATGTCTACATATAATTTGCTTGTCATATTAGTCGGGCGGCCATCATCGTAGAATGCATAGCCTTGACATAATGGCTCGGCATGGTTATAAGTGCAGCCTTCTGTCACGTTAGTAATCCCATATTTAGCGGGATGGTTAACAATTTCATCCACAATATCGAAGTCTGAAATTAAATGAGATGCTGGCAAATCATACCGAGGATTTGTATCGGTCAATGCTTTACGTAAATTTGTATTATAAGTTACGGTAGCCGCGTGCATTAATTTCAAAATACCCGGATAGTTTTTCTCTGCTTGAATAAACCCTGGCATTTGTGAAAAATCAGCTTCATCAAGCACAAAAATATGATCTGGTGCAACACCTGCATCAATCAAATCATTTTTCGCTTTGTTGGTATTGATAGCTTCATAAGATAAATCTTCGAAGCCGGGTTTGTTTTCTGTCAACGATACGGAAGCAAGCATGCCTTCTTGCATAGGGCGGCCGCTTACCAATAGCTTGATATAGTTATTCACCAAATCATTCGTGCAACCTATGACGAAAACCGTATCGGGATTTGGGTGGTTATGGACATCCTTAAGATATTGTGCAATTTGTTGACGCAAACCCGGCACACATGTTTTACCTTTTTCAATATAGCCAGGGCCATGCTTATTGCAGATATCATCATTATAAGGAGGAAATGGTAAATCTGTTTGATCATCGTTGACATAATGCCCAGACTCAGCGCCACTCCAGCCATAGCTCATGCTATTTGTATAGGGATCAATGTGAGCAGATTGCACCTGGGAAGAGTGATACGATTTACTTCCGGGTATCAAAGCTTCAGCCAACATGTTTGTCCAAATCGGATGCTCATGGGTAACAGGGTCTTCATTTATAAAAGGCGCACCTGTTTGTCCGTCAGCGACTAACCAGTGATTATTGCCTGCGTCAGCAAAAGCATCGCCAAATACGATCACATTAGTATATTTAGTAGGGTGAGCAGCAAATACTGCTCCCGCTGTTAAACAAAGCATCACTGCAATGGAATTTTTAACGTTTCTAATCATGCCATTTTCCTTTAGTTATAAATCCTAAAATAATATTTCGTACTGCGCAACAAAACGGGGTCAGCCCCGAAAAGTTGCATTGTTGCCGCCGTGTCATTTATTAGTACCCAAAACTGCCTACTCAATATAATTTTCTATCTTCAAGTAATCTGCTTTTGTTTGAGCTAATGATGCCTAATAAAAAAATAAACCGTAGTGAATAAATGATCTTCGTCATTTGTTAACTATATGTGTAAAATGCCGCCATTTCAAGAGAGAACAAAACGTTAAAAGATCGTTGAAATAGAAATACCTTTAAAAACTGACCCAATCAAAGTAATAAATTATATAACTAAAGCATTGTCATTTTAATTTCACGACATTCTCATTCGCGAGGTCAGCCCTGAAAATATGAGCAGACGTAGATTTTTTAACCGTCTTTTTGACTTTATTGGCCATCAGATGGTTCACCATAGCAGTACAGATAAGATCACCCCAGACATTTACCATAGTGCGTAATCGATCTAGGACCCGATCAAATGGAAGAAGTAAGGCGATGGCGCTAGTTGGAACATTTACGCTGCGTAACACCAGGCTCATGGCGACTACACCGCCTTCAGGAATGCCTGCCGATGCCATTCCAGCAATTATCGAGGTAAAGAACACGCCAATCTGAGATAGGAGTGATAGTTCTATCCCCAGAATTTGGCAAAAAAATAAGGCCGATACAGCTTCATACATTGCAGTGCCAGTTAAATTCATAATGGCAGAAAGAGGTAACACAAAATTTGCAATCTCATCTTTTATATTTTGATCTTTAGCTGCTTTAAGCGACATGGGTAGCGTTGTCATAGAGCTTGATGTAGCAAAAGCCATGGTCAAAGCATTGGTGGAGCTAAGAAAAAATTCTTTAGGGCTGCGACGAATAATGTATTTAACTAGAACAGTTTGCCATAGGACTTGAAGAAATAATCCTAATAAAAATACAAAAAGAAATTTCCATATACCATTAAAGCTTTCCATTAAAGCATCCTTTGTATAAGCCTCGGTAATTGCAGAGCCTAGTAAGGCAAATAAACCAAAGGGCACAAGACGCATAAGCCAGCCAACTATTTTATTAAAAATATTTCGCATGCCTTCAAAGAAGGAAATGACAATGTCTGCAGATTCACCAACCGTAATACATGCAATACCAAAAGTAACACTAAAAAATACCAGCGGTAGTATTTCAAATTTTGCAGCGGCAGCAAGGATGTCAGTGGGTATCAGACTTTTAAAAATAGTCACAATTTCTTTTGTTTGTTGTACATGTGAAGCATTGCTCAAAAGAAGATGGCTGGATGACATACCTAATCCAGGTTTAAAAAAATTAAATAAAAATAATCCAATCAAAACTGCAAACGACATGCTAATAAGAATGTAACCGGCGCTATAAATCCATATGATCTTAAGACACTTTACATTTCCTATAGATATTATCGAACTAACAATAGAAAAAAAGATAAGAGGTATGACGATCATTTTTAATAAACTCATGAATAAGCTATCTATCCAGTGGAGTAACTGCATGTGCTCGGGAAAAATAGGACCCCACACAGCGCCTAAAATGGTGCATAACAACAATAATGCGAGTGTTTTATTTTTCATAATACAAATCCTCAAAGCAGGCGCCGCAGCAGAAGTTTAGTTAGTAGCGTCCATGATTAAAGGCAGATCTAGAGGTAAATAGATGAAAATAAAAAATTTCTGTGGGCGATTTTTTCTGTTTCGTATTTTATTACAAGGGATTATATCTAATAAAGGCGACAAACACAAGTAAAATGCTTGAAAAATATGCATATTTTGGGGGCTGACCCTTATTTAAGTTTTAGTTATATCCACAGAAAGAAAACGTGTCGGGACGAGTTCTATGTAATTCGCCTGAATGGTATTAATAATGAGATCCATTTTTGTTGCACTTCCAGTTTTATTTTTCATGTTTTCAATATAGAACTCAACCGTTCTCTTGGAGAGCCCGAGTAGGTTAGCGGTTATTTTTGCACTCATTCCTCGCAGTAAACAAAACAAACATTCTAATTCTCTAGGCGTGAATTGATAATAATTACTATCCGGATCAATTTGGTAAAAAGACGAAATAAAAAAATCTGGAAAAATATTTTTGTCAAATTTTTGAAGACAAGGAAACCAATCGTGTTTAATGAATTCGACGGTATGGTAAATAATACCTTCAGTTTTTCCATTACTAATAAGAGGCTTTTTAATTTGGTAATAGGTTAAACCATCATTTGCAATGGCAGATGTGTGAATGGTTTTAATTGTTTTTCCCTGAAGTGCCATTTGATCATGGCGATGATGAAAGGAAATAGATTGAGAAGTTTGATCACTTAAATCGTTATCGGTACATCCGATTATTTCTTCTGGATACTTGAGTTTTGCTGCTATTGCACGGTTTGTATTACACCCCATGTATTGAAAAAGCGGGTCCTTCCAGGCAATCTCTCCCGGGAGCTGAGCGACTATTTCAGGTAAAATTAGTGAACTCATTCAAATTACCTCGTACAAAATACGGTATAAGAACAGAAAATTTCTTTCTATACTTTCGAACGTATAAATCATTTAATCAGGAGGATCTAATGAAGGCAAGTATTATGCAAAGAATCATCAATAAAAAGCTGCTTACTATGCGTCCAGCATGCTGTCTTTGTAATTGTGGTTGTCAGATATAGGATGTAAAATATGCTTCCTTCCTTGCCAGATATACTTCGCTACTATAATGAAAATGTCATTTTTCGATATGAAAAGGATTATTCAACTGGCAAGTTGAAGGGTACCGAAGCTTTTTATGAATTGCTTAAGTATATGTGGCTGAGTTGCAAGCACACCCAAGATTTAAATAAAAATCCAAATGATATAAATCTTCATTTCTCATGCACAGTTCATGAAGAAATGAAGGATATCGACAATATGTGGCATACTTTTTTATTGTTTACCCAAGATTACTATGCTTTTTGTCAACAATATCTGGGCGTATTTTTTCATCATGTCCCTGCTACAAGCCAAAGCAATCTCAGTAAAGAAGAGTATGAGACGGAATTAAGTCGATATCTTGTATATATAGATGCAAATCTAGGTGAAGAAACACTGGTAAAATGGTTTGATGAGTGATGAAGGCTATACCAGAATGGTCTAATTATTATAATCGATGGAAAAATGCATCACCCAGTCCCATATTACTAAATGCACTTGATCGTTTTTCTCAAGAAAATTTATGTTTTAATAAACATGCTATCGATTTAGGTTGTGGAATAGGAAAAGATACATTCTATCTTGCCAGAAATCGTTGGCGGGTACTTGCCATTGATAAAGAACCCGAAGCAATAACCGCCATTCAATCGGGTATGCAGGAAGTATGTGATAAATTAATAGAAATAAGACAAACATCATTCGAATTGATAAATGAGCTTCCTAAATCTTATTTGATCAATGCAAGTTTAAGCTTACCGTTTATGAACACTTGGAATTTCTACCAATTTTGGCCAATTATTGTTGATTCTCTCGAGCAAAATGGTCGATTTTCAGGATCATTTTTAGGAAAAAAAGATTCTTGGTTTAAAGCAAGGCCCATGACTTTTTTATCAAGAAAAAATATTGAATTACTATTTAGGCATTTTGATATTGAATTATTTAAGGAGATAGAATTTGGACAAGCAACAATGCTAGGCAATATGAAACATTGGCATATCTTCTCAATAATCGCTAAAAAAATAATGCAATAAAACGGGGTCAGACCCGAAAAGTTGCATTATTGTATTCCATCTTTCAAGCAGCAATTCGCACATTATCAACATACTTGCCCCCTCATTCTTATCTAGCTTTTATTTTTGACAGCATTTTCACAATATGCGTAGAGCAGGTAGCGGGTCTGTGCCACTTAGTTTTAACTTGGCCAATATTCTCTGCACTGCCAATTTTACAGCTTACACTTACATCACTAAATGCAGGCTCATCGTTCGGGTCATTTTC
>JANWKD010000076.1 GCA_025451595.1 Candidatus Babeliales bacterium
CCGAGATTAGAACAACTGGCAAAACGATTATTCGATAACGCAACTATTTTATGATTAACTGGATGGTGAAGATTATTGCTAGAACACAATATATGTGTGCAGCTTCCGTCATGTATATTCCATACGCGTATTGATCGGTCGTGGCAAGCTGAAGCCAGGAGGCTGTTGGATATGGCCGCTACTGAGCTAACCCAATTTGAATGGCCTGTGAGCGTTTGTTCACATTCTTGGGTATTGATATTCCAGATTTTTATAGTTTTATCAGCTGATCCTGAAGCAATTTTATCAGAAGTTACGGCATCTAAAGCCGTAATAGCAGCCGTATGTCCTCTTAATATTTTTTCACAAATTCCAGTGCTCGTATTCCATATCCGAACTGTTTTATCACTTGAGCCGGAAGCAACGATTTGTGATGAAATCAATGCTAATGAAGTTACCAAACCTGTATGGCCATTTAATATCAGATCTTGTTTATGATGAGCAGAAACATGTGGAATCAGTTTAGATCGTACGAGCGTACATATAGTTTGCAAATGAGGGTTTGATTCATCAAGAATTTCAATTAATTTTTTTTGGTTTTTTCTTTTTTTTAACATTTTAAATATCGTATCTACACAACAGCGTTGGGACAGTTCGTCCGTTGATGTATAGCGAGCAAATCGCTCTTTATTGATAAATTCTTTGCAAGCTGCTTTGACAAATAAGGCACTTAATTCGTGCGGGTATTTAGTGATACTATTTTTAAAAAAGGATGGAGAATAGTCTGGCATATCCGTATATATTTTTTGAGCAAAATGTTGAATTGAATCTTTGTCAATGTTATTTTTAATATGCCGTATCAATGCACGCACGAGTGAATCGATTTCCCATTGATGTGATAAATTAAGAAAATCAAGACATTCATCTCCTAAATTCAATGCGTTCAGTTCATTTATTACTATTCGTTTTGTAGAATTTGGGTGATGACTGTTCGTTTTTACAAGCGGATCATGCGCCCACTTAATGTTAAAGAATTTATCAAGTACTGATATTTTTTGTAATAAATCGAGAAATTTTTTTGCATTTTCATACGTTAAAGGAATGTTTACCACATTCGTTTTTGACTCTTGCATGCCCGAAGAAAAAATCCTCTTTAGGTGATCAAAGTGATTAATAAGGTCGTTGGGTAAATATTCTTTTTTATCATCGATTGTTTGTAAAAAATGTACGGTATTATTATTCATAGTATATATGCTGATACTGGCAAAGAATGCAATATAATTCAGTACTACCATATGTCTCATTACAACACCTTTTTTAAAATTGGTACGTAAATCATTCCGTAATACGGTATCATGTTGACTGAGAAAAAAGATAGCGTCTCAGAATGATAGTGAATCAAAACGTTTTTTCATCCAATAATACAGCATGTTGCACTTGTTGCATCAGTTGCCTGAACTAATTGGGTGCTAATATCTCGTTGTTTGAAGAAAGCATCAAATTCTTTTTTACTTTTCTCACGATGTTCTATTTCTGAAACAAGTGAAATAGTAGAATATGGTATGTCAGATCGACTCAGAATAAGTTGTGTTTTCTGCTTATTGAAATCAATTGACTTAATATAGTAGGTAGGAAACGTGGGAAGGTATTGATCAGGAATAAATCCTTTATTACTGTCATATATTTTTAATATAGATTTACTGTCGGTAAGCCAACAGCCATCTTCTTCTAAGGTAGCAAATTGAGAACCACACTCTGACAATGCAATAGCTGCGAGAGAAGCTTTAGTGTTTAATTTTTTTTGATGGACTACTGAATTGGTAGAAATATTATAAATAGCTACTAGCCGATGGTTATTTGAAATCTTATTTTTTTCAATAAAAACTATTTTCGTATAATTTGGGTTATATTTTCTTAATGCACCCTGTATCTTAAATTGAGGAACTAATTTTTTAAGGTTGTCTAAATAACATGTTGGTACTGTCTGGTCGTGCGCAATACGTCTACGTAATTCTTCATCGGTTTCTCGGTCTTTAAACTCAACGAATTGAATACAATATTCACGTAGTTCTTTTGGTAAAAAATTAAAATAGGTTAGTTTTTTTTGCAACGTTGGATTTACTTGACTGGTATTCATGTTCAATAGTGAATTAACAATACCTAATAACACAACAAAAATATATTTTTTCATATGATTGTAATCACCAGTGTATTCGTAATCTTGAAGAGCAAAATATCATCATGAAATTCTGCAACAAGACGTATCATAATTTAAATTATATTGCCTTCGTAATGCATCAAGACGTTCAGTTACCCCATACGCAGTGTAACCATTGAGTCCCTGATACTTGGGATCAGCACCGGCTTTCTTTAATGCTTTGATAATCTTATTAAATTCTTGAATATAGGGCTTTTCTTTTTCCGGAGTTACCTCTTGCTTGAAGTCTTTTAAACTTTTATAACAAGCTTCTACGCTATAATGTAAAGCAGTATTGCCTTCAACCGAAGTTTCGTTGACTTGTGCGCCTTTTGCAATAAGTGCTTTTACCATCGGATAAGAATTGACTTTGACGGCTTCCATTAATGCTGAATAACTGCCTATTGATAACGTATTGACATATTTATCATCAGCATCTTTATGTTGTAACAGTAATTTAACAACATCTTTTCTGAGTTCACGACATGCTATAATCAAAGGAGTTTGTTTGCCTCTTACTCTTGAATCATTTGTAGCGGTTTGTTCTTTTATATTTGCGCCACTCGCAAGTAGTAATCGCAGGACGGGAATTTTAATGGTTGCAATGCCTTTCGTTAAACTATTTAAATTAAGTAATAATTGTTTAGCGTGTGTTGAGCTATGTGTATTATTAAGGGCTTGTTCAATTATTTTAGAGTCCAATTGCTTTAAATATTCTAAGGACTCATGAGTGCCAAAATGTGCTGCCATGGCAGCTTTATCGATTTCTGGACTCGCATGAGGAAATTTTAATGCTAATTGAGCAGCTGCATATTTAGTAAATAAGCTACTATTCATTTCTGCTTTAATAATCTTATTGGTTTCTCTATTAAGACTTGCAAAATGATAACAGTTTCTTATAGCTTGTTGAGGTGATTCTTTTTCAGTATCAATCAAGTGATATAATACATTATGTTTTATTTCTGGTAAAAAATGGGTTAACTCATCCATTGCGTATAATGGGGATAGTAACAGAAATGAAATGGCGATGACAAATTTATTTTTAAAAATTGGAGATGCAACAGCATGCATAAAAGTCATCGAGAAAAGTAAGCGTTTCATGAATCCATCCTATATTAATTGTTTTGATAGAAGCAAAAAATTAATACAAAAAAACTAATTGCGCAAAGTTTTATTGAAAATAGTCATCAAAAGTTTTTTTGCTTTTTTCCAAATGATCTTTTTCTGAACTGATAGCGTATGTCACATGCGGCAAAGCGCTAGGCCTTATTTTTTGTCTAATTTCGCTGAAAGATAAAACAATCGAGGTACGTTGTTTATTAAAATGTATTGAGTTTAATTCCCAAATATCATATGGAATCGTATTTTTTGTAGGTTTTTTTGACTGAGTATCATATATAGTGAGTATGCTCTCGATTCTTTCATTACAAATAAATTCTTTCCGTACTATTATTGCAAATTGAGTACCACATTCTGAAAGTGCAATAGAACCTATACAACTATATATATTTAATGTATCACGCCATGTTATAGTATTCGATTGAATGTCATAAATAGTTGCTATTGGATTAAAAGGTTTCGGATAATTATCAGGTTTTTTTTCAACGAGAAGAATCTTTGAACAATTCGGACTATACGTCAAAAAACAATTTGGGGTTAAAGGCTCTTGGATGAGATTTTGAATTGTTTTTCTATATTCATCAGGAACTTTCGGATGGTTTGTAATACGTTTAAAGAGCTCTTCATCCGTTTCTCGGTCGGGAAATTCAACAAATTGAATACAATACTCACGTAGTTCTTTTGGTAAAAAATTAAAATAGGTTGGTTTTTTTTGCAACATTGGGTTTACGTGATTGTCAATCATCGAGCACATTGAATTGTTGACAAGGTTAAGTGCAATGAGAATAACCCTTTTCATTGTTATTCCAACAATTTATTAAATTCATTAACTACTTGTTTATGATGCGGTATATCTCGAGTAAAATCATGATCAAGCATTGTCGTAATTTCATATCCAGTTAGCTGTGGTTGGAATAAGGGACGATAAACTTTTCTAATTCTAGATTTATTGTCATGTTGTGCCAACTCGTCCTGTACTATATTTTTTGTTTCAGCCTCTTTTTTTAATATACTATTTATTACTTTATCTGATTCTGTTTCATATGCATTTAAAGCAATGTGTACATGTTTGTTATTTACAAGGCAATGAAAACTTCCACGGGGAATATAACTGAGTAATCGATGAGAAGCGTCCTTTGTTGTCATAACAACTGAATCTTGACTAATATCAATGCTACCAATTTTAACTTTAGCAACTAATTCTTGAAATGGCTTTTGATCGAGTCTTCGTTCTTTTGAAGCCTGCACGCACAAATGCATAAAGAATGGTTTCGAAACACGTCTTATTTCCCAAGTATCGTCATCATGAGTAGTATTTACTAGATTATAAAAATAACGATTGTATGTTTCCTCCGGTTCTGTTGGTAAAATCATGTTATCAACTTCGACAGTATTGCCATTGCTATCTGTTTCAATATCTCGAGTAAAAAAATGAGCTGGCTGACTTTTTTTCATGGTATATGTTGTATTGCTTGTTAACATAATTATTAAAAAGTAAATGATTTTTTGCATATGATCTCCTTGAATAATCGATTTTGTTTCAGTATACAAAAATATCGAATATGTCTCTATCGAAGATATTATGAAAAGAGTAATATTCTGAGCTGTATTGTTCGTTGCATTCAATATATGAAATAAATATTATTAATTTTTAAGGAATTCTATGATGCAAAAGCGCTTTTTATTGAATATTATTTCTTAAAAAAATTTAATAGCGAGTTCTGGCAATAGATAAAATTAAATACTATTTGCGAAGATAAAGCTTGACCTTTTTAGACACATTGTATATTATCTAAATGAACTATTAATTACTGTAGGGGGTTTTGTTTTTATGATTTCACGATCATTACATTGTTTATTGTTATTATTTGCCATCGTTAATTCTGCTTTATGCGCTAACAATATAAGCAAATCAAGAGGCTTCAAAGAATTGCCTTCTTTAATAGAAGGAGAAGCAATAACGTTTTTATTGCATAATCCTATATTGAAAAATAATATAAAGCCTCTTACATTTAAACCATCGCTTACAGTCCATCGATTATTTACTAATAACAAATTACCTTATCAGCTTACCATTTCCGATTTTAACATAACCACTGATTTGTCTAAAATACGACAGATATTTAAGCAAAATTGGCCAAAGTTAGTTAGCTACGAATATAATCAAGAAAATGAAGATGCTGTAATAAATACTTTTTTTAAAGAGCGAAAATCAATAGATCATCATCCATGTAAAGTTAATATAAAAGTGGTTAGAAAAAACGATAATTCTATTGGTTTTATAGGGTATGGATTCTATTCATCGGAACGAAGGGCTATGTGGCCTCGTCCTCCGGCGGATATCGGCCATATTGAAGTTATCGCCGTGGATAGTGAAGAACGTAGATTAGGCGCAGCATCTTTGTTGATGAAGCATGCTATGCAAGAGATTGCTAAAGACCCTCATGTGAAAAAAATAGAGATAGCTGTAAATAAAAATAATATACCTGCATGTAAATGTTATGGAAAATTTGGTTTTGTCTTTGATCGCAAACACGATGATAATCATATTTTTTTATCGAAAAAAGTTTCTTCAAATTGAAAAAAATTGATTTCAATTCAATGATCAAGCAAGCTTTTTTGATAATTGACAATTATTCTATTTGTCCTAATATGAAATAAATATTATTAATTTTTAAGGAATTCTATTATGCAAAAGCGCTTTTTATTTTTATTGGTAATAAATTTAACAGCTTCACTGTTTTGTGAAGATAAGACGACTTTATCTCCAGAGATGGAATCTAATATAAAAATAATAGCTCAATATATTAAAGATGAAAAATTATCAAGCAATATAGTTAACGCAGCCAATAAAGCTTACGAGAATCTGCATAATATATTTGCTGAATGTGTTAGTTCGGCCAAAGATAGATTTGACGTTGCTGAATGTGCAATATCAATATCTGATGCAGATTTTGATCATATTTTTTACAATTCTATTTTAAAAATTTCTGATAAAAAAGTGCGTAATGAAACACAAAAACATATTGAAGATGGTTTTACAAAATATATGAATAATCTTACAAAAACAGCTGAAGCGAGAATGAATTCTTTTAAATAAAATGCATTACGCTTTAAAAAGGACAAATTGATTCATGGTCTCATCCAATATTCTTTTCTGTTCAAATGTTGCGATAAGCGCTTTGGTAGTTTTAGTTTTTTTGTATGAATTCTGGTAAAATTTTGTTAGTACACTATCATGAATGATGGTAGAAAGATATAGAAAATTTTACTATTGTTTTATCTTTAAAAATTATTCGGATTTAAATATGATTTATTCAACCTCAGTATATGGCAAAATTAATCTTTTTATATGTTTTTTAATAGCAGTTCCGTCGCTGGTGTATGGTATGGATGGAAACGTTATCGCAAAAGTAAATCAACAAAATGACGATGAAAAAATAAATCTTTATGATGTTATTTCCTTTAAATCGTTAAAATATCGTGATAAAAAAATCGGTAATCTATTAGAACTGAAAAAAGAGATACAATCGCAGGATGGAAATAATTTGAATGCCAATGCACATCGTGATGCATTTATTCGAGGGGCTACGAATGTTGCCATAAATATTGGCACGAGTACCATAATTGGCAAGCCAACTGCATTCATATTAGATGCGGTATCGCCGTCAGGTGAAAATATTCGAACATTAAGAAATAAGGTTGATCGATGTAATCAAGAGCATGTACCGAATCCCGTTGCAGATGGTCTTTATGCTATGCAGGTAGGATGCACCTATCAAGAATCATTACAGGCCATGTCATTAGGTCTTCAAGGTCTAGAGAAGTTGTCTATTATTAAAAGAAAAATTATAGATTCTATTAGTCAGGGACTTATTACTGGGGTTGATAAAATTGGCTTAACGGAGAAAAATATTAATACCTTAGCCGCTTTTGTACACGAAAGTATAAAAACCGCTCCTGAATATATTAAAAAAAGTTATACACAATTATTAGAAAAGAATAACAATCATCATCATCATCATGAGCAGCTGGAAGAACAATTTACTATCGCTGCCTTGTCACAGAAAAAAAAAGAAAAATTTAACAAGCAAAAAGCGCTTCTTGATGCCGATGTAACATTGCCTGGTAACGAAGCTAATCAGGCGGTTTGCCAAATGCTTGAAAATCATCAACTGAAATTTGAAGAATTAATAGCAAATTATACTGAACATATTCTTGAGCGATCAGCGGATGCGCAAGCACTGCGAAATGATACTAAATTTGAAAAGGACTTAGCTACTGCCCAAGATGCTTTTACTGGAGTAGCTGCTGTAGCCTCTCTTCTTGGCCGCAAAAGCGATGCCTATGCTATTGCTACTTTCGGCCAGGCTAGTGCTCAAGCAATAACAAGTATTAGTACATTAATGACGGCAGGCGCGCTTGGCGCAGGCATTAATCCTTACGTTGGTATACTTACCTCTATTGCAAGTTTGTGTAGTTTAGCGGAAGATGAACAGCAGGATAACACGCAAGAGATCCTCGATGCAATCACCAATGGTATTATATTTCTTTCTGAACAAATATTCCAACTTCAAAAAGAAATGCATGAAGAGTTTGGTCAAGTAAAAAAAATGCTTAATCAGCAGCATCTTCGAGTTCTAGAGGAATTCGTTGTTGTGCATCAGGACAATGCAACGGCCTTAGAAAAATTAAAAAATATTCATACGTACATACAAGCAAATAATCTTGCTATTCAAAGTGGCCTGGATGCGTTACATGCTAAAATAAATGACAACTTTAATATGACGATTGGCAATTTGAATGGTTTGCGTATCGAAGAAATTGATGATCTGATTCAAAAATCAGCGTTACTCGTACAGCGAAATGATGTTACTGATCAGGAGTTTAATCGTTGTATCGAAGAATTGTATGTAAAAGCAACAAGTCGTGCGTCAGCTGATGCACTTACCGGAGGGGCCGTAGACATTCATAACGCATCTGCTATCGCAACATCGTTGGAAGAAACTCCAGGAAATAACGTTTTTTCTCATCCTGCATTTTCAAATATCAATTTGCTGAGCAAATATATGGAACATACGGAAAATGGGTTTAGGCACACTAAATTAGTCAATCCACTCATCTGGATAAAATGTGTTGATACGATAGTGCATTCAATGCATCATAAGATTACCAACAATGAGGAATATCCTGCGACTGAAAAAGATAAAAGTCTGGATATACAAAAATTAATGATGCTCAAAGAGCAGGGCGAAAAAATTATAACGTTTATAAAAACTATAGCTCAGAATAGATATACCCAGCAGATTGCTACCAAATACGAGCATGCATTAACAGAGCTTTCGAATGCAATCAAAGCCGAACAAAAGGTCTTTGAAGAGCAAGAAACGCAAATTCTGACCAGAGAGCAGGCCAATAGTATTGAACGAGAAAAATCACAGGCAAAAAGGATTTTTGATTCATACGAGTGTAAAAAATGCGTTGAGCATATTAATCATGCAATCGATAGTGCAAATCTACTCTATCAATTTGATACTTGGTTAGGTGGTTGCCCTGCGAAGCGTCATGCTTATATTAGAGATAAAGTAGTCGCAGCGCCTCATTATGCAATTCATTATGAAAATGGGAAATGGGTGACGGCAGACGAAGTTCGTAAGCCAGATGAACAGTTTAAAAAACTGCAACAAGCGTATGTACAGACAATTGCACATACTCAGCAGCAACTGCGCCAGAAGACAAAAGTAGATCTTACCAAGCAAGAAATTACTCCGATAGGCAATACAAAGAATCAATGGATTATTCCTGCTGATCAAAATAATCGATTGCCGGTCATTGCGCTTCCTGTACAGGAACTACCTATTAATCCGGTTTATATCGCAGCAGAAAATAATTGTTTAGGCGCTTTGTCGCATGAATATACTATTGAAGACAAAAAGTTGCATCTTCGATCCTTTTTTACTATAAAAGACACACAGCAAAAAATTGAAGTGTTGCATATTTCTAAAGAATGCCCATTTGATAGCTTATATGAAGCTGGCGAAAATATGATTCATATTTGGTATGGAGGCAGATATCCCCAGTCGATTGATGTCTATAAATACACTGCAGATCTAGATTATTATTGGAAATCCTTTTCAGCATATTATCCGCCAGAAACCGCGTATCCTGCCGAACGTGACACGTTTGTAAGCACAGCGCAACGAGAGGCAGATCAAGCCGCTGAACATCTTCCTCTGATACAACAACTTCTAAAAAAGAATCAAGAAGAAAAGCGTTTGCAATTTAATAAA
>JANWKD010000077.1 GCA_025451595.1 Candidatus Babeliales bacterium
GTTAAAAATGTAATTCTTTTCGTACCATTCATATTACGCAGAGCCATACCTAATGCCTTAGGCTGACCTATAAATACGCATAATTTTTTTGCACGAGTAATAGCAGTGTAAATGAGATTACGTTGCAAAAGCATAAAATGTTGCATAAAAATTGGTACAATAACAGCAGCATATTCTGATCCTTGGCTTTTATGAATCGATAACGCGTATGCAAGTATTATTTCGTCCAGTTCATCAGATTCATATTCAATCACGCGCTCATCATAGAGCACGACTATGGTTCGCTGCTCACTATCAATGTCTTGAATTACGCCAATATCGCCATTAAATATTAATTTATCATAATTATTGCGAATTTGCATAACCTTATCACCAATTTTAAATAATAGGCCAGTGTGAACTAACGATTTGGTTTCCTCTGGATTTAAAATTGATTGTAAATGTTGATTTAATTGATGAGTTCCTACAATGCCACGATTCATAGGGACTAATACGGTGGCGTCTTTCGTTGAGATATGATAGCGGCCAAGTTTTTGGTTGAAAATAGTACGCAGATGTTGCTGAATATTGGTAGTCTCAGTTTCTTTGATGAAAATAAAATCTTTTTTAGCATCCGGCATTGATGAAGTCGGAAACTCGCCATGATTAATACGATGGGCATTGATAATGATTAAACTATCTTGCGCTTGCCGAAAAATTTTATGCAAGCGAATGCTTGGTACTGCTTTGCTTGCAATTAAATCTTTTAAAAAACTTCCCGGACCAACGGAAGGCAGCTGATCAACATCTCCAATAAACAGGACATGCGCAGGTAAAGGTACTGCTTTCAGTAAGGAGTTTGCAAGAAAAATATCAATCATCGATGCTTCATCAATAATAAGAAATTCTAACGACAACGCATTTTGTTCGTTATGAACAAAGCTCATGGTAGCCGGGTCAAACTCTAATAAACGATGCAGCGTGAGCGCATATTTGCCAGTTCCTTCCATAATGCGTTTGGCAGCGCGGCCAGTGGGAGCGGCTAATTTATAGTTTATCTGGTTTTTTTCAAGTATTGCTAATAACTTCTTAATAAGTGTTGTTTTGCCGGTGCCCGGTCCACCCGTAATGACGGTAACCTTGTGTTGTAAGCAAGCCAAAATCCCTTCAATTTGCTCTTCATTGAGAGCAAAGCCTGATTGATCTTGTATGCGTAATTCATGATAAATCGAATTCAAATCCAACCGATGGAGACTGAGACGTTCTTTGAGTAAATTAATTTTATAAGCAACAGATTTTTCCGTGTAATAATTAATTGCAGATGTTATGTAGTGGGCTGAATCTTTGCTAATTAATTTAATTTTTTCAGTGTCATACAGTTCGTGTAAAGCTTGTTTGATAGGTGAGTCGCTTGCATTTAACTCTAATAATTCAACAAGATTGGTTTTAAAAACTTGCAATTCAAAATATAAGTGACCTTGATTTTGAGAGCCTTGACTTATTGCATATAAAATGCCTGCTTTAATGCGCTTGATAGACTCTTTTTCAAATCCTAATTTTTGAGCAATAAGATCTGCTGTTTTAAATCCGATGCCCCATACGTCTTGTGCAATACGATACGGATTTTCGGTAATTAAAGCGATAGCTTCTTGGCCATATTGTTTAAAAATTTTAACGGCATAGGCAGGGGAAATTCCTTTGTCCTGCAAAAAGACCATGATATTAGAAATCTCTTTTTGATCTTGCCACGCCTTTACAATAGTTTCAATTCGCTTGGGGCCAATGCCATCAACCTCGTTTAAGCGTTCTGGCTGTTTTTCGATGATGATTAATACATCGAGCCCAAAATGATTCACCAGTTTTTCGGCATATGCTTTGCCAATACCTTTAATGAAGCCTGATCCGAGATATTTTTTTAATCCTACTAAAGATGCAGGAGCGTGGGCAGTACACTGTTGTGCTTCAAATTGTTTGCCAAACTTAGGATGCATTATCCACGCTCCTTTGAGCTCTACAGGCTGACCGATATTCAGGTGAGAAACGTATCCTTTGACAGTAATAGTAGTTTTATTGGCAAGTTGTACTACAAATACCGAGAACCCATTTTCTTGGTTTTGAAAAATAAATCGTTCAATAATGCCAGTAATTTCTTGTGGTATTTGCATAGGATACTATTAGCTATTTTTTTCCTGATTTTTCGCATATAAAAGCTTAAATTGCTCTGCTCCCTTTGGGCAACTATTAATAATGTCGGTAAGGAAATTGCATAAATCGGTACAAAACGTATCGAGTCGTTGAAATGTTGACATGTAGTTATTAAATACATCAATCTCTTCGGCTTCTTTTGCTTTTCCCCATTTTAATAAAAAACTGTCCCAACGTCCACGTTTGATACATGATTCTTCAATTAATATCAACAAAGCACCTTTTACGCCATGTGCTTGTTCCATGAATGGATGAATAATATTAAGAAAATCTAACTTAATATGATCTAAAATCTTATGCAAAGGAGCTACTTGTGAACGAAACTCATGAGTAATTTCATGTAATTCTTTGTCATAGGCGGAAAGATTGCCGACATGTTTTCGGGTAATAGCCTGCTTTTGCTGTTCGCGTTCTTCGTTAATCTTAGTCATGACAGTTATTTTTAGCATCTCTTCTTCATATGCATACATTGGTTCATCAAAGGCAGTTTGCCTGATCTGTTCTTGACCTTTTAGGAGCTCTTCTTGGAGCTTGTTTTTTAAATATTGCTCAAGAGCTTCTAGTTCTATGCAATAACCAGATGACCTGGTAATATACTTTCTGTCTAAGTCCTTCTTTTTTTGTTCCAATTCTGCTTCAAGTTTTTTTTCATACAAGGCAAACATGCGTAAGGTATATTTTTTATCGTTATAGCTATATTTTGCATAGGCAGGATTAAATTCCCCGGTTTTAGGATTTTTACCTTGTTGCAATTTAATAATTTCGCCTTTCATGTATTTCATATTGCCAATATTTTGACCATCAAAACAAAAAGCTGCGCCATCAAGTGCTTTTATGACGCTATTGGTTAAAATAATCTTTTCTTTTTTTGGCTCTGCTTGTATTGTATAAAATCCGGTAGATAGCATAAAACAAAAAGGAGCTATATAATTTTTTATAGTGAACAAATTCATAATCTTATCCTTTTAATAATTCATTGCAAGATTAAAGCAAAGGTTAAAATCTTTTCCAACGCCATATTGCACGAGCGTGCCATCGCCATAGAAACTTATGCACCAATCATAACATTTCCCTTTCTTGGTATAATTTACGGACCCAAAAAGTTTATTTTGATAAGCACCCGGTTTTATTGCGTTATCTTTTCTGATATTAAATAATTCACTTGGGGTGGCGTCAATATCTCCTAACCGTTCTTTTTCTTGCCAATATAAATCAAAGCCCAGAGCAATTTCCCAATTTTTCCCAATTTTGCCACATACTGCGGTATCAAACTTGAGGATTAATCCGGGCCAGACAAGAGTGTCATATACCTTAGGAATAACGGTATTAATTAACTGTTGGTTTAAGAAGTTAATATTATTAATCGCTTTATTTGGATCTTCATAATGTCGAAACGCATCGTCAAATGCTGCAGGGAATTTTTTAGTGATATAAAATCTTTTTTCCCAGGCTGGTAGCAGGTATTCAAATTCTGCGCGCGTTTTAAAGCTAAATTTACGAGAGATTTTTAGGTGCTTTTCTAAGAATGCGCCAATACCCAAATGGCCATTATTACCCAGATTTGTTTGTAGTAGATTGGCGGCCAACTTATCATACGCAGAGATTCCAAAAGCAATAGTAATCTCCTTTATTTTTTCAATATCTTTGACATCGCAAAGACCAAGTTGAAAAAGCTCAAGGAGGTTAAAGGCCGGATGGTCTGAATCCTTTTGAAAATTAGTTCCCATAAGGCCTGATGCAAGAGTAGAGGCAGTTGGTATGGTAAGAACACCGCCTACCAGGAGCATCATCTCACAATTGTCGATGACGAGCCTGCCTACATTAAAACGGGTATCGCCAAGACCAAAATGATCACAAATAGCGCGGCGACGAATCTGTTTTTCAATTTCTTCGTCTTCCACCGGAATCGCTTCAGGGTTTAAAAATTTTTCAATAGCGCTTTTTTCTTCTTCTGTTACAAAGAAATTTCGTTCTAAATAATAGAGTGGTGCTTTACATTCAAAATACCAGTTGCATTTGAACCATGCACCACCAAGCATAAAGCCGGCGCGCCGTTCTTGTAATTTAAAAGCACTAAACAGTTCAATAGCCGTAGGAATATCTATGCCAAACTCTATTTCTTCCAACTTTTGCAATAATCCTGCATTGTTCAAATCGAGATACGTATCGATGGTGGTGCCATTTTTGGTGAAATTAACCTTGGTCGTTTGGTTATAAAAAAGAGAAACGTACCATTGCCATTTGGTGCAAGGCAAGCACCATAAATGCAGTAAATTTTGAATCGAATCGAGTAATGAGCGCGAATTAGGCGGATTTACAAAGAAATAAAAATTATTTTTAAGTCGTTCTTGCGCCAAAATAGGTTCGTTGACAAGAATAAGGATCACTTCTTCTGGTGTAATGCAACCTTCTCGCAGCGTAGGTTCCCATCCGCTGCTGTCAAATTGATCTAAATCGTCATCTTCCAAAAAAACATCATTATCAAAATCATCCATCGATTGTAAGGTTGGCGGAGCAAAGAAAGGAGTGTATAATGACAGTGCAAGAATAAACTGTTTTATTTTCATAGTTAATAACTTTCAATCTGATTGAAAAATATCTATTTTTACAGGTTAACAATGATGATATCATAATACTGATGCTATAAAAAGAATATATTCTCTTTAAATTAACACTTAATGAATTAAAAATTTACTTTTTTATTTACCGTTCCATATCGCTTTTGTAGATTAAATGTCATTTTGGCATGGATTTTTTTAATATTAATATTATATTCATAATAATAGAATGAATTTTATTTTTTGCATAAAAAGATTTATTCTGCGCAATTTTTATTACAAGATGCTGCTTTTTGAAGAATGCTTTGGAGAATGCCATGATACGCGATGAGTCCCTGACGTATATAATTGTAGAAGGAAATGTAGGAGCGGGCAAGTCTACTTTCTTAAAATTAATCAAACAGTTATTACCAGTTGATATTATTTATGAGCCGCATCAGCAGTGGCAACAGGTTGGTGGAACTGAAAATTTATTAGAGCGATTTTATAACGACACGAATCGCTGGGCTTATACGTTTCAATCATATGCATTTGTAACACGAGTCAAAGAGTTAGAGCTGGCCGCCAAAAAAGCTAGTCAGAATATTCAAGTTTTAGAGCGATCTGTTTTTTCTGACAGATACTGTTTTGCGCAGAACTGCTTTGAGTTAGGATCAATGAACTCGTTGGAATGGAAGTTGTATCAAGAATGGTTTGGCTGGTTGGTTGAAAATTATACCGTAAAGCCCCATGGATTTATTTATTTGCGCACTGACCCGGCTGTTTGTTATCGGCGAATGTTAAAACGAAATCGGTCAGAAGAGTCCTGCGTTTCGTTGGAATATCTGCACATGTTGCACGATAAGCATGAAGATTGGTTGATACACAAAAAAAATATTTCGAGTTACCTGAATGAAATTCCGGTATTAATTTTAGATTGCAATAAAGAATTTGAGGCGGATATTTCTCAAATGGATGCGCATGCAGAGCGAATTGGTAATTTTTTAACAACTATACAAACAAGCGCACAAAATCAGAATCTATCTTGTAAAAAGACTTTAAATGAGAGTACAATTGAATAAGGTGGTTTAATTTTAAAGTAGTCATTTATTGAAAGGCGTTCAGATGGAAGGAATTTATATAGCAAAAGCTGCTGGTTATATTGGCGCTGCTCTTGCTATGGGAATTGGCAGCATAGCACCGGCGTATGGGCAAGGATTAATTGGTTCAAAAGCATGTGAAAACATCGGTAAATATCCAGAAAGCGCAAGCAAGATCAGAACGACAATGGTACTCGCATTAGCTATCGTTGAATCATCAGCATTGTATGCATTGATTATTGCTGGAGCGCTTATTTGGGTTAATATTTAATATTGACGGATATGGTAGCTATCAATTTTACTCTCATAGTTCAGGCCATTAACTTTCTTATTGCTTGTATCTTGCTTGATAAATTATTGTTAAAGCCAATATTAAAAATGAGACAACAAGAGGAAAAAGAACGACAAGTATGGAATCAGTCTATTGAACAGGCTCAAAAAGAACTAGACGCTGTCCAAAATATACAACGTAAAACGGTGGCACATTATCAAATTTGTTTTGCCCAGATAAGACCTATGCCTTTAAAGCAAGATTTACTTTTGTACGAACCAATATTCGCATTATCTACCATTAGCAAGGACGAGATAAAGAGCTATCAAGACGAAGCTGCTCGAGAGATTATAAAAAGGGTCCGATATGTTTGTTAGTGGATTTTCATTATTTTTCCGTGTAATAAATTGTGCCAGTTTTATAGGTTTGTTTTTATATTTCTTTTATAAAAAGTGGGTTCCTTCTATTAGAAAAAAGATCGAGGAAGAAAAAGCAATAGAATCATCGTTGCATTATACTCGTGAAGAACTTGTTCAACGAAAGCATGAATTGCAAGCAACATTGAACACGAAAAAAAAGGAGTATGATTTATTGCTTGATAAGGCCTTGCAATGGCAAAAAGCAGTGGAGCAGCAGCAAGTCCAAAGGGAGGGTGAGCATAAACAGATGCTACAACGAATGAAAGAAAAAATCGCAATACAAGAAAAAAACCAAACGCGTAGAAAAATAGAAATGCGAACAATTCCTACTGCGGTCAACATCGCTCGTATAGAATTGCAGAATATTTTTTCATCCGAACCTGTTGGTAAAGAATACATTCAAGATATTATGAATCGGATCCAAAAGAGCGTGTAATGAATATTGAGCAATTATCATTGGCAAAAAAGTATGCAATTGCTTTTTTAAATATATTCAAAAATAACATTGATTATAAAGCCTATCAATCGTACGAAAATCTTTATTATTTTTTTAAAGATAATAAAGAAGTCATGCTTGTACTCGAATGTCCAGCGATGATTTCGCTTGAAAAAATAACATTATTAGAAAAGGTCTTTGGTTATTATCATGTTCACCAAGAATTAATAAAATTACTATTTATATTGTA
>JANWKD010000078.1 GCA_025451595.1 Candidatus Babeliales bacterium
GTAGCGAAATTGCACAAAGCCTAAATAAACAGTAGTAATAAGAGCCATGGTTATTCCAAAAATCACCAACGGCCAGCCCCATATAAAGCTATTTATTTGTATCACTATACTATTAATATCCAGGTTATTCATGATTTTTTCCTAATTATTAGTTGATTTACAAAGGCTAATATGACACGATAAACAGTATAAATGTATCTGCTAATTTTGTTTAGGACAACTTTTTATGAAAATATTAGCTCTTGATTTGGGTAGGCAATGGGTAGGAACTGCTTTATCAGATTCACTTGGCATTCTGGCAAAGCCGTATAAAACCGTATCGTTTGAGCAATTGGATCTTTTCTTAAAACAACTATTTGATCAAGAAACCATTTCAAAAATCGTAATAGGCTATCCAAAAACGTTAAAAGGAACCGAAAGTCAACAAACCCTAGAAGTTATAAAAGTTAAAGAAAAACTTGAAGAACTGTTTCCTGAGAAAAAATGGATTTTGTGGGACGAACGATTGAGTAGTAAAAGAGCAGAAGTATTAAAAAAAGCAAAAACTAAAGAAGAAAAAATACATTCCCATTCAGTCGCAGCCGCATTCATTTTAGAGTCGTATCTTACGTATATGCAAAATGAGCAAACTGTCTGTTGACTTTAATTTAGTAAATGGCTTAAGATTAAAATTAAAAGGGTGAGAAGCTAACTGAACCATGCTTTTATTTATAAAGTCCCTATTTATAAATGAAATTTACTGGATGAGGGAGTATTATGAAGTGTAAAAAGTGTTCGGGCCTTATGGTCCTTCAATCTTTTTTTGATCATTTTTTAAATTTTGATGGATGGAAATGCCTAAATTGTGGTAAAGTGATAGCTAAAAAAGAAAAGAGCATTGAGTTTGATGCGTTTAGTATTTTTTATCAACAACAAAAGTATAGAAATAAAAATTAACGAATGGTATATTTTTTAGCTTTGCAGCATGGTGTAAACAATTATGAGCTCGGTCTGTATTGCCAAGATAATAAAATAAAAGAAATCTCGGATGATAAAATTGAAGTGAGTCGACAACTGTTGACTCAAATTTCTCAACTTCTTGATCACCAAAAGCTCACAATCGATGATATTTCTTTCATTGCGATTAATCAGGGGCCAGGACCATTTACTACATTGCGAGCGCTTATCACTACCGTAAACGGTATCAATTTTGCAAATAAAATACCCATCATTGGTATTAATGGTTTAGTGACCTTTGCGCAAGAACATTTTCAGAGCATGCCGTTGGTAGCTCTCTTAAATGCGTATAATAATGATGTTTATTATGCGATAAAACAACTGGATCAGCCGCTCCATTTTGGATGCGAAAATATCGAATTATTATTACAAAATCTTGCTGAAAACATACAGAGTATTGGACCTATTACTTTTATTGGTCAAGGCGCTCAGCTATTTTCGAATTTAATTTATACGTATGTTGGTAATAAAGCGATACTACCCGATTCAATGCCATTGCATTCTTCATTGGATTCAATTGCGTCAGCCGCATATGACAAATGGATTAATAATGAATTTCAATCATCCCAAATTGTACCTCTTTATTTAAAAGATTTACGCTATAAAGCATTAATTTCTTAAAATCGTATTAAAATCTATTTGTATGGAAAACAAAAAAAAACTAATTACTCGTCTTGGCATTTTTGATTCAGGTCTTGGGGGTCTTTCTGTTGCTAAGGAATTGCAGGATAAATTGGCTGTTCCCTATACGTATATTGCAGATACCGCACATGTACCCTATGGCGATAAACCTATTGATCTTATAGAACAATATTGCCTTAACATTTGTAACTATTTAATGAACGAATATCAGGTTGAAGCAATTATTATTGCATGTCATACCGTTTCATCGGTAGCATTGCCATTTTTAAAGCAAAAATTTCCTACCATTTCGTTTATTGGAATGGTCGATTTGGTCTGTAGACAAGCAGTGACTGATTCAAGCGGTAAAATAGGGGTTATGGCAACCAAAACTACTATTGCAAGTCACAAGCATAAAGAACTGATTGTGATGTATAACCCAACTGTTCAAGTCTTCGAGCAAGCGTGCCCCAATTTAGTACCACTCATTGAGCAATTTCCTCGAAATCAGGCGAATCTTGAATTGGCGGTCTATGAATATTTACAACTATTTATCGATAATAAAGTTGACACTATTGTCCTTGGTTGCACGCATTATGCAATTATTGTGGACTTGATAAAAAAATTATATCCAATGCCTGTTAATCTTGTATCTGCTGAAAAATTGATAATAGATTTTTTAAAAGATACATTTTTATTTTATCCCCATTCGTCATTTGGAACAAATGACAGAACGGGGTCCCCGATACTGGGTCCCAATCGCAAAATTGGGTTAATACCACGGCTTTTAAGCCGTGTGTGGGGTTCAGTTAATGAAATAGTACAAAATGATTGCCGATATCTTGCAACCGGCAATGTAGTAGAATTTGAACAAAATGCTTCGTTGTATATGCAACAAACAATTAAAGTTGAAAAGTTACGTTTTTAGCTTTGTGGTAACTCATCATCTTGACGATGCAATTTTTTGAGCATTTCATCTAAAATGCCATTAATGAACTTGTATGCATCTTTTTCAGCAAAGCATTTTGCAAGCTCAATAGCTTCGTTAATAATGACGGTGGCGGGCACGTCTGTGTTAAGGAATTCCCACGTTGCAAAACGTAAAATTAATTTGGTACAAACCCCTAAACGATCAAAGCGCCAATTGCTTAATAATGGTTTATAGGTTTCATCAAGAGAATCACGTTGATCAATAATAGCATGAGTAGTAGAGACCACGTCGCTATTGAAAGGAATATCTAAATTAAAGCCTCGATTAAAATTATCAACAATAGCTTCAAGTGATGTTTGATAATCAAAAGATTCTGCTGCATAGAGTAAATGAAAAATTAAAGCTCTTTTGTCTCGTTGCGAAAGCGAAGCAAATTGTATTGAATTATCTAACTCATGATGATTAATAGCATCAGTGGATTCATTGGTAAGCACGAAATTCTCCCGAATTTAATTTCTATTTTTTTACCCGTTCAATATAGCTTGCATCACGTGTATCTACTTTGATAATCTCACCTTGTTCTACAAATAAAGGAACTTGTAACACTAAACCAGTTTCTAACGTAGCTGGTTTGGTAGCACCGCCTTGTGCCGTATCACCGCGTACTCCCGGCGGAGTTTCCGTTACTTCAAGCTCCATAAAAATTGGAGGCGTTACCGCAATTGGCTTTTCGCCAAAATAAAGGACGTTGTAGATTGACTGTTCTTTTAAAAAACTTTCTACATCAGTGAGTTGATCTTGATTGAGAAGGATTTCTTCGTACGAGTCTTGATCTAAGAAATGATAAATATCATCTTCTTTATAAAGATATTGCATATCTTTATATTCTAGGTTTGGCGATTCCATTTTTTCGCCAGACCGAAACGTTTCTTCATAAATGGAGCCAGTTATAAGATTTTTCATTTTAGTTTTAATGAAAGCACCACCTTTGCCTGGTTTTACCCATTGAAAATCCACAACAATGTGAGGCTCGCCGCGATAAAGGAATTTAGTTCCTTTACGAAAATCTGAAGTAGAGACCACGACTGTTCCTTTTCAGTTAAATTATTTATTCAGGATAGTATTTTTTAGTATAAAAAAGGTTTTTAAAAGAATCAATTTTTAGTTTATGAGTAATATATTAGCAAAAAGGTTTTTATTTCTAATAGAATATTGATTGGGGGGGGGTAAATATGCTAAGATTAAAGCATATTGGAATGTTTATGATTTAAAGGGAGAAATAGAATGTTTAAAAAGGGCCTAATGATTTTATTATGTTTTCTACAAGGAGTGAGTAGCTATGCTTTCTTGCGGCAAGCGGAAAGAAGAATTGCTCCAGAAGCTATGCAATATTTAAAAGCAAGACCTTCAGGTTATGGTAGCTCTATACAAACAGTACCATCTGGTTATCGAACATTTTCGGGGTATGCTGGTCGAGCAGCGCAACCCAGAGGAGTTTTTGGCCAGGGAATAACCTTAACGCCTGATCAAAAAGCGGGTCTTGCCGCGTCCTTAGGAACTCGAGGATTTAAAAGTTGGTTTGGAGGAATTTTTTCAGAGCCAGAACAGAATAAAGTATACAGTGCATTTGCAGGGGCTCTTGCAAACAAACAGGTTCCTGAACTTTTAAATCTTATTGAAACAACTCCTGCTGAGTTACTTAATAAGCCATTAAATATAAAAACAATGAGTCAAAAAACGAAAGAAAATTTTCCTGATAATACTTATTCGTTTATTGAGGCCCAAAATGCGTTACAATACGTTCTGAGCTCTTTAAGCAATTGGGGGTTTGCAAACACCAATGAAATACAATATGCAATTACAAAAGCATTACTTGATAAGGGAGTTCCGTTGGTTGGAGAAGCTTTCATCTGGCTTGAACCGATTGAATGGGGCGGCGTTATAAAAGCACTTTTAGACACAAATCAAATAAGGGATACAGAAGGAGCAAAAAGGGCTTATGGAATTATTAAAAACTACACAGAAAATCTTGCATCGAAACAGTATAAATTAGCTGATGCAATGGAGCAATCCATAAAAACACTGGAACTTTATGAAAGAAATCCAAATTGGGCTAATGCATCGAAAAAAAATGAATCAGTATTACAAACAGGTATAGAAATTACTGAACAAGCTTATGACATAAAAGAAGCAACAAAAATTCTTGAAAACTATGGAAAAGAATATACTAAAATTCAAGATGAACTTAATTTTTATACAGAAGTTAAAAAGGGCCTAGGAGTATTTTTATCAAAAAATATTCGAGGGTTAGGCGGGTTAGCTTACTAATTTTTTAAAGAGTCGTTGAGCAAGTAATTTCTATAACGACTCTTTTTCCATATGTTCATATTTACATGATAACTCCAAAAATTAATTCGAAATTTTTAAAAAAATAGATATGATCTACAACTGGGTAAATTCAATTTTTAGGAGTATCATATGA
>JANWKD010000079.1 GCA_025451595.1 Candidatus Babeliales bacterium
CAATTATGCCAATGGTTCCCAAAAACGGGTGGCCCACATGTATATGTACAGCAAGCATTTGGACCAATTGTATCTTTTTTTACTGGATGGACATATTGGGTCATTTCTTGGATAAGCACGACAATTGTTATTATCGCTAGCATTGGATATCTCACGCCGTTAATAGGAACGCATTCGCCTTCTATTATGGTAATGATGGAGATCATATTAGTGCTTATGGTGACCATGTTGAATTTTCGTGGCGTCAGCTCTGCGGGGCGTATAGAATTTATATTATCGCTGTTGAAAATAATCCCACTGTGTATTATTCCTATTGGCGCGCTATTTTATTTTGATAGTCATAATTTGGTACCTGATAGATCTATTGAAGCGTTTCCCTTGGGCAATATTATTAGTAGTGTAACATTACTCACGTTATGGGGGTTTATCGGTCTCGAATCGGGTACTACACCAGCAGAGTCAGTAGAAAATTCAACAAAGACTATTCCCCGCGCAATTATTGGCGGTACCGCCTGCGTAGCATTGTTATATTTATTTAATAGTATTGGTATTATGGGAATGGTTCCTGGCGCGCAATTAATAGTTTCGAATGCACCTTATGCAGATGCAGTGCGTATTGTTTTTGGTGGCAATTGGTACGTAATTATCTCAGTTATAGCATCAATTATTTGTCTTGGTACCTTAAATGCTTGGACGCTCACGAGTGGTCAGATTGCTTTAGGTCTTGCGCAAGACAGGCTTATTCCTCCCATTTTTGACCGAAAAAACTCATATGGAGCGCCTTATTGGAGCCTTACAATTAGCTGCTTAGGTATTATTCCGTTACTAATTTTGACTGCAAATCAAACACTTGCCCGACAGGTATTATCAATTATTGATTTTTCAGTCACTGCTTTTGTCTTTGTGTATGCGATATGCTGTTTGGCGTTTTTGAAGATTTTATTCGAAAAAAATCAACCTTTTTCTGCTAAAATATTTCGATATATCTATGCAACGATAGCATTATCATTTTGTTGCTGGATTATATATGAAACGCCATTAATAAATAATTGTATTGCTTCAGTCTTTATATTGAGTGGCCTTCCCGTATTTATTTATATGCAGAAAAGAAAATAGGATAGCATTTTGATTAGTGTAGTGAGATTTTGTTCACTACACTAATCAATGACCAATTCTTTTTTACGATCTTGCAGCTTGTAGCAATTCTAAAAACTTTTGAGTCTCATAATGCTCAGGAGCAGCTTCAGTCAAATAGGAAAGATAGTTTAAAAAATTTGGTATATCTTTTTTCAGCAGATAATAATTACATACAATTGCCATAAAATCGACAAAAAGAACAAAAGGCAACACTTTTGCACTCCATAATTTGCTTAAATCAAAGCTATTGCCGAAAACAGTAGGTATTTCATCAATTCGATTGGACATGAGAAGATAATTTGCATAGGCGCAGCGAGCTACTAAATCGGTTGGATGCAGTAAATATAACTGTTTAAGTATTCGAGCAGCCTGGTTGTGCTTGCGATAGTTTTGTAAGGCCATAGTAATGAAGTAGGTCATAGCTGGGTCATCCAAACAGCCATCTTTTATAATGGAATCAATAGCCGCTTGAGCAATTTCATTCTCTCTACCAAATAGTTGGTCAATAATAAGAGATTTTCCTTCAAATTTTGGAGAGATAAGATCCATTATCAACTGATACTTTTCATCTAAGACAAAAGTATGATTATTGATCGTTATTTTTTTGAGCTGATTCAATGTACTCCTCATACGACTATAATTTTAATTCTAGCGTGTTGGCTCGTTTTCTATGGGAACTATTTTCCTCTTTTAAGGGCATTTACCCAATTTGCTACAGCATTAGCCGTATTTGCGTCGGCATTGTCTCTTGCTGCATCTGCTTGTTTTTGCAATGATTCTCTCTTTAATTCTTTGGAAAAAGAACGATCTTTTTTAAGCTCTCTTAATGCATAATCAATCTGTTCAATAGATTTTTCTAAATGCACCAGTTCTTGTGCGGAATTTTCTCTAATAAGAGAGGAGCTGTGAGGCGACTTAAGTGCTTTTTCAAGATAGGTTGCAGTGGTCACCATTTTTTCTTTTTCATTTAATAAGTTTCTAAAGAAGGTTACATGAGGAAGTGCATAATTTACGTAATACTCTTGTATCTTTGTAGAAAATTCTGCGTGATTTTCTGCTTTTTGTGTAATTGAAAGAATATTCCTATCAAATAAGTTCATATTGTTTAATGCTCTTGAGTATAATCCTTGAGGCGTTCTTGATTTGCACAAAAAATAGGTTGCAGCTGTTCCTGTAGCTATCAATATTGGCGTTATTATATAAGGATACTTACTTTTATCTTCATAATAGTAGTTAGTAGAGTTTTTTTTATTAAGATGATATTTGATATCATCTTTGAAAAAATTATAACCTGTAGCACTTAACCCTATTCCTGTTATTGCCGTCGTAAGACGTACTTGAAGATTACTCATGCCTTGCAGATTATAAAAGCTTAGTATAATGATTAGATTTGTAGCTATAGATGTAATTTTCATATATTCCTCATGTTTTATTTATATTAGAAATATATATTAGCATGCCATCCAAAAAAAATAATGCAACAAAAAAATCAAAAATTCATAGCAATGCACCGCGCAATGTATAGCCTTTCAAAAGGCCTATTATTGTAAGTCCCAAGGTACTGCAATGATATCTTCAGTAATGCGATATAGTTCATCTCCTGCATACATAACAATACCTGATGCAATTGGCAAATGAGGATACGTTTCTTTAAATGTTTCAATACCACGAACATCATGCTTACTGACCATGGTGGTGGATTTTACCTTAATTGGATAGAATTTGCCATCAAATTCAACAATAATATCAACTTCGGCCCCTGCTAAGGTACGCCAATGATAAAAATTGGGCATTATAGGTAATGCTCCGCAAAAACTTTTGATCATATTAAAGCAGTATGATTCAAAAAATGAGCCTTGCATTGGGATTGCAGCGAGCGCATCTGGTGATGTAATACGTTGCAAATAGCATGCGATCCCGGTGTCGGAAATGATTCCTTTTGGTTTATGAGACAGTCGTTTAATTGCGTTCATATGAAAAGGTGGCAATTCAGACCATTGATACGTGTGCACGAGGAGTTGCAACCAACGGTGTGCCGTTTTTGGGGCAATTCCCAACTCTCTGCCCAGTTGAGAATAATTTATTTCTTGTGACGTTAATGCGGCTAATAATCCTAAGAATAGACCGAATGTTGAAAGATCTTCAATATTTTCTAGAAGTCTTACATCTCGTTCAACATACGTTTGAATATAAGAAGAAAAATAGAGAGGAAGCGCAGAATTTGGTAGTCCAATAGTCCCTGGCATGCCACCGCGCCAAATTGCTTCAATTCGAGTTGGAAGATGAGGGATTTTTGACATCGGTTTTTTAAAAAAGCTATCGGGCGATTTCAGGTACTGCAAAAACCAATTTTTTTCAGGATTAAACTCATCATACATTTCCTGCGGTGTCATGATACCAATAGGAATAATCACTACACGTCCCGCTAAACTTTCGGAAACTGATTTCAAAATGGACAATTGTTGAGATCCAGTTAAAAAGTATTGTCCTTTATTATCGGATGCATCCACAAATCTTTTGAGTGATGGTAACAGTTCAGGCACATACTGTATTTCGTCTAAAATCAATGGTTTGCCAAAATCTTTTAAAAAAAGATCGGGATTCTTACGTACATTATATAGGTCTTGAATTGGATCAAAAACGAATGATTTTATCTCTGGGAATAAATGATTTAAAAGTGAGCTTTTGCCAACTTGTCTGGCCCCCACTAAAAAAATAATTTTAAATAAAGGGGTAACATGTTGAATGAGACTTTCGTATAAGCGTTTTTTATAAATCATAATTTACCTAGTAATTTTGATATAAGAGTACCAAATTACGAGGCGAAAGTGCAATATTTTTTCAATTTACAAAAATATACAAATATAGGTATACTGTTTTTCAGGAAAGATTTTTACGAAAGGGTATCATGTTAAAAAAAGTTTTAGTATCATTTTTTTTAGTGGTTTCCATTAATGCTATGGAACAAAAAGTTCATTTATTTAGTTCTGATTCTTTAGAAACATTGTTACCGTTTGCTCATAGAATGCGATTAAAAACGGGGGGAGCTACGTCAAATGGTATTGACTTATCAAACGAAAAGATGAAAGATCTTAAAGAAGATATACAAACGGATATACTTAAATCTTGCTTAATATTGAAAGCGGCAGGTAAAAGCTGGCCTTATATAAATAGTATTTTAGAAGGAACGCACGATAATGAGAATTTATACAAGAGTCCCAAGCAATACCATTTACGCAATCTTAATGTAAGCAACAATCTATTAACGACGATTCCTGCTGAGATTGGAGCCGTCACTTCATTACAAAATCTTAATTTAGAAAATAATAGATTGACTGAGCTTCCACAAGCAATTGGAAAATTGGTCAACCTTATTACGTTAAATGTAAAAAATAATAATCTTAAATCAGTTCCTGTCGATTTAGCAGATTTGAAACAGCTCAAGACGTTCATGGTCGTGGGAAATGAAACGTTAAGAATTCCCAAAGAATATGTAGGTTATTTTAAACGAGAATTAAAATTAGATAGCGAGTCAGTAAAAGAATTAGATGAAATTGCAATAAGAACCACGGTCGCAGAAATGAAAGAAATCGATGCCAAATATGATGAATCAGAGCAAATTTTTTCATGAATAATGTATCTTAATAATTTTCAACACCTAAATAATAAACAATATGCTATTACTAATAAGCTTTTTGTTATTTTGTACAACTATTTTTACGGGTCAATTTCCAAGTGAAAATATTATTAATATTCATGGTGATGCTCAGGGTAATTATGCCGGCTGGTTTATGGCAGTTCATGAAGGGCATGAAAAAGTAGTTGATATGTTAGTTGTGAATGGTATGAGATCGAAGATTAATATGCAAGACAAAGCAGGAAAAACTGCACTTATGATTGCTGCTGCACGAGGACATGCATCGCTCGTTGATTATTTACTCAAGCAAGGAGCGAATGCATCAATAAGCGATGTATATGATAATACGGCGGCAATGTTGTCCAAAAAATTTAATCATAACGAGATTGCAAAAATACTTTTAAAGCGGGAAGAATTTGAAAATAAGCGTGCCAATGAGAAAAAAGAGAAAAGCTGGGCATTGGTATCTTCGTGAGTTTAGTTTTCTATTAAAATTATACCTTAATAATTTTCATTGAATAAATATTGTAAGTAGTGTTCCGGATTATCTAAAAATCCTTTAGTTACTTTATAGTGCTGAGTATCTTGATAAGCAATTTGCGATAATATTCCAGAATCGCAAGAATAAATAGTTGCATGTGGATAAGCGAGTAAAATAGGAGAGTGAGTGGCAATAATAAATTGTGCATTTTTGGTTTTGCATAAGGTGTTAATAATTGAGAGTAATGATAATTGTCGTTGAGGAGAAAGGGCAGCTTCCGGTTCATCTAAAATAAAAAAGCCACCAGAACTGAGACGATTATTAAAAAATGAAAGAAAACTTTCCCCATGCGATTGCTCATGTAATGATTTACCCCCATAAGGATCATAGGCTCGTCCACCTTGACCACCTTCACGAGCTAATTGGTCAAGAAAATTAGCAATATTATAAAAACTTTCTGCGCGAAAAAAATAACCATTGAATGGTTTTATATGCCAAGAAAGGGTGAGATATTCGGCCAACTGTTGTGCACCTTGGTAATGATTATCTTGAGATGTTTTAAAATTAATATTTTTGCTACCACCTTCTGACCCAAAGCCAGCTTTGAGCGCTATTGCTTCTAATAAGGTAGATTTACCGCTTCCATTTTCTCCAACAAAAAAAGTTACTTGAGGCGAAAATGAAAGCTCAGATAATTGTTGAATAATAGGAATAGAAAATGGATAGTTATTCTTAAGCTCAGATGGGAAAAAACAACGCAAGCTCCCTAGAAATGGGCCGTGAGAATGATTGTTCTTATTTTTTTTCATATCTTTATATTGTAGCACCTTTAAAATAAAATATTAAGAGCATAAAAATTATTTTATCCCCAGAAAACTCTGGCTTTTAAGCCGTTTGCGGGTTCATTAAATCATAATGCGTAGGCGTTACTTCAGGATAATGATGGAAATACCGCATTGACTTGGGCTCAGAAATATAATCACGCTGAAATTGAAAAAATTATTTCTAAGCGCCAAGCAATTGAAGCGCAACGTGCGAAAGAAAAGAAGGATAAAAGATGGGTAGTGCTACCTTCATGAATTTAATTTACGGTAATTTATTTGCCCTATTAGGTCATTCGCTTGCAAATTTTTCTTCTGATCAGCGGTAAAAATTCTTGAAATAGTGCCATTTTCTAATATCCAAATCTTGTTTCCGAGAGAAAGTGCAATCTGAGGATCATGCGTTATCAATAACGTGGTAATAGAATGTTCTTTGATATAACGTGATGCATGTAATAATAACGTGGTTGCTGCCTGCGGATCTAATGCTGCAGTGGGTTCGTCCAAGAGCAAAAGTTTTGGTATGTGCAGTGTTGCCATAGCAAATGCAATGAGCTGACGTTGTCCACCAGATAATGCACTCATGGGTTTATCCAGATTTGAAGCAGGCAATCCTAAGCTTTGCACAATTCGCTCTGCGTTATTTCGTGTCATTGATTGCATGCCATTAGTTAATCTTGCAGATCGATTTTTATATTGAGTTAAGGCAAGATTTTCTATTACCGTATAGGATCCAACTGAATTTAAATGCGTGTTTTGAAACAAGCGTGTTATGAAAGCGGCTCGTTGTAATTCAGATTGCTTAGTAATATCTACGCCGTCAAAAAGCAAAGAACCAGCTGTCGGTATTGTTTTGCCTGCCAACATATCAAAAAATGTCGTTTTACCTGCACCATTCGTGCCGAGAATGATAATAAAATCTCCCGGTTCAATGATGCATGAAATATTATTTAATATTCTCTGTTTACCAAATGAAACATGTATATGTTGTAATTCAATCATAATTATTTACCAATCTTTTTCATTTGCTGCTTCATAGTAAGTAAAATAACAATCAAAAGAGCTGTAATTAATTTACTTAAATCTGGATCAAGCTGTAATTCCAATGTTAACGCGATAATACATTGGTATATACAAGAGCCAATTATTAAAACTAATCCAAAATGAGGACTTAATGATTGCGCTAAAATCATACCCGCAAGGCCAATAATGAGCATGCCAACACTCGTCCAAATTGAAAAATAGCCTGCGTAATGCACAAATAGGGCGCCACCTATAGCGGCTAAACTATTGGACAGAGCGAGACCGCCAATCATATACCAATCTTTGTTTTTGCCGAGGTTGGTTAACATTTGTGGGTTATCGCTTAAAGTCGATAGTAAAAAACCAATTTCAGTTTTTAAAAACCATGAAAGAACACCGAGAATAACTCCGGTAATTATTCCTGATAATAACAATGCATTATATGGTTCAATAATAGTCAATGCTGAAAAAATAGTAGGCTTTCCCGCTAAGGTCATATTAGAACCCGCAATTTTTAAACTAATAGAGAATGCGGCTGACGTGACAACAATGCCAGTTATTAAATTATTTAACTTCAATTTTGTAGCTAACAAACCGGTAATCATACCAGAAATTATGCCCATAGTAGCTGCACACAAAAGCGTAATCCAGGGATTCATGCCTTTGATAAGTGCGAATGCCGTTATCGCACCTCCCAGACCAAACGCCCCTTCAATTGCCAAATTATCAAAACGAATACGCTTTGAAGAAAGGTATACGCTTGCAACCACTAAGCTGAAAATCAAACCACGTTCAAGAACTCCAGGTAATAATGCGATTAATTCAATCATTGATTTTCCTTGAGCATGATAGCCGCTGTTTTTAGTGATTGAGGAATAATAATGCCAAGTTCTTTTGCTCGTAATTCATTTATATAAATCTGATTGCTATTTGCTTTTTCAATGGGCAATGCTGAAATGTTTTTACCATGAAATAATAATTCATACGCAATTTGGCTAGCTCTTTTACCGCTTTCGCTGTAATCGATACCTCTTGAAGCTAGCGGACCATCTTTGACCAACATATTATCGCTAACAATGAGCGGTTTTTTATGTTTATTAGCTATTTTACTTATTAAGTTAATAGCAAGTGCAACCGTATTGTCCGTTGGCGCCAGAATAACGTCAGTGCTTTGGCATGCTCGTTCAACTACGGTCAAAAGATCTGATTCGTGTTGTATAACGTAGTCAATTGCCATGAGATTACGCTGCGCAAGTTCTTCATGCATCTGTTTTACTAAAGCAAGAGAGTTTATTTCTCCTTGAGTATACAATAGACCTACTTTTTTTGCTTTCGGAATTAATTGTACTAACATATCTATTTCTGCTGGCACGTTAATCATATCTTGTACGCCAGTCACATTTTTTAGTTGCCCTAATACGTGTGGGTCTGTGACAGCGGCTATTACGATTGGCTTTTTCTTTTCAACAGAAACCATTGCTTGTGCAGCGGGTGTACCGATTGCAAAAAAAAGAGCTATTTTTGAATTACATTTAAAATGTTGTGCCAACGTATGCGCGTGTGTGATAGATCCTTGGGCATTGTAAATGATATATTCAACTTTGCCATCTAATATATGGCTCAATTCTTTTTTAAAGCCATTACATGCAGCATCAAGTGCCGGATGCGATG
>JANWKD010000080.1 GCA_025451595.1 Candidatus Babeliales bacterium
AGGAGTTAATGCGTGCTTCCCACTTAAATGCTGATACCGCGTATCATCAGGGTGAAATAGTAAAGCGACACAGGACGGTAGTAATTCAGGTCTGGTTGTCCCGACCGTCAATGGGTTTCCATCGCTAGCCATAAAAACAATGTCATTAAAATTGGTAGTTTTTTCTATGTCATCAAGCTCTGCTTGGGCGACTGATGTACGGCACGTGGTACAATATAAGGCCGGTTCGTATTTGCGATAGACGTAACCATCTAAATATAATCGAATAAATGATTCTTGTGATATTTTACGAGTGCTTTCCGAAATGGTTGAATAGCATAATGACCAATCTACTGAAAGACCCATGCGCTGCCACAATTGCTGGAACTGTTCTTCAACTACGGTTGTTTGTTCTAAACATTTTTGAATAAATGCTGACCGCGTAAGATTATGCGCGCTAATATCAAGCGTTTTTTCTACAAAGCGTTCGGTTGGCAACCCATTATCATCAAAGCCAAATGGGTAAAAAACACTGAATCCTGACATGCGTTTGTAACGTGCGATAATGTCCGTTTGCGTGTAAGAAAATATATGACCGATATGGAGTGAGCCAGAAACTGTCGGTGGTGGCGTGTCGATTGAATATAAAGGACCAGGGTTATTGGCAAGGCTATACGTTTTTTGCTGTTGCCATAATTGTTGAGCATTACGTTCTTGTTCATTATGATTATATAATTTTTCCATACCAGTATTCTTTATTGTATTGAGGGTAATCATCCCAAATGCTGCGTACAGTCAGGCGTAGCCTTGATCAAGTCGAAAGTATGTCGTGGTTCGGTACCATTTTTCTACCGAAAAATCACTCACCATGAGCGAATAAGCCCAAGAGGTCATCCCGAGTGACGCGCAGCGTTGTATCGAGGGATGAAGCGTTTATTACGCATACGTCTAGTTTAACCTATAAATACACCCGTGGTCAAAATAATCTGGTTGTAGTATAATAAAAAATAATATAAGTGATTTTAATATAATATAATTTCAGTGAGGAATTTTTATGAAAGCGTTTTTATTACTCATTGTAGCGGGATTCATGTTGAATAGTCATGCGATGGAAAATCGTAAGGATACGTATCAAGGTAACTTTTATACCCCTGAAGAAAATGCTGCAATTTGTAAACATCTTAAAGCATTAGTAGATGGCTTTGATGTTAAAAATATTACTGCTTCAGGCATTGTGAATCATTTGGTACAAAAAGATAATCCCAACGTTCGGTTTAATCTAATAGCGCAAAGTGCAGGTTCCGCTGATCTAAGTAGAGTAATATATTTAATAAAGGCGGTAAGCGGTCCAGATCGACCAGATTATTCACATGAACTGTATGCAAAATACAGTTCACAGCAAGAACTTTTAGACCTTATTCAAAGATGCCAACATTGCACATCGCAGGATGCAAAACAGCTTGAACAGATACTTACGCCAATGGCTCTTCATGCAAGAATGAAGGAATTGCAAAATGGCTATCGCGCTACGAATAATAAAGCAGAAGTTTTTCGCGAATTACAAGAGTTACAGCAAAAACTAAAAACTAATTAATTACGTACTCTTTTGATTTGTTTTAAGCTAATCAATTTTCATCGTTATCAATTAATTTATGACTTTTTAATAATCTTTCAATCTCAATTGCATGATCATAAGCTTTTTTATTGTTAAAATTGCTAATAGCATTCATGAGACCTGCGCCTCCGCCGGCCATTAAAATCCAACCCAATGGTTCGGGGCGCAGTAAAGTCCTTTCTGAATATTCATGAAGAGTGCTGCAATAAAAACCGACAGCTAGGTTTGTCAATCCCAAAAATGCATCTGCTATGCGATTATCATATCGTTTTAAGTTATTTTTTTGATTTTTTTTGTTTTTATTGGCAGCCGCTTTGAGTGTTCGTTTAAAGGATTTTTTTTTTCGCGGATTCAGTTTTAATGTATGTTGTTTGGATGTTGTATCTAAATATATTTGCAAATTATCAAGATCATTCTTCAATACCAATTCTCTTATTTTGTTTTCCATACAAAATAGATAATTGCTTATTGTTAGCATTGATAGAAATATTAGTTTATTCATACCGGCATCCGTGAGTCTATAGCGCCAATGAGATATTTGTCAGTTAATAAATTTTTTATACGTATTGAATCGTCATATGCCTTTATGTTGGTAGAATTTTTAATAGCGCCTTTTAAACAGTAAGATCCGAAAGCTGCAACAGATAAGTTCCTTACGCTAATGAAAAAAAGAATTGATTTTTCATGCTGACTGACATGATCTCTTATTATTAAGTTCATTGCTTGGTTGATAATACTCAAAGTTATACCAAATAAGCCCCCGGTGGCTTCAATTATTCGATTACTTTTTCTTGAGAGATTTCTTTTTTGTTTATTTATGTTGACGGTTACCAGATTTTCTAAAGTTTGACTAAAATCAGTTGGGATTGAATCAAAATTAAGTTCATTTTTTTTGGACGAATATGTTAAATATGTTAAATAGTGTTGCAATCCATTAAAATCATTGCGCTGTACCAATTCCTTTATTTTGGTTTCCATGCCAAATAGCTGATTGCTTATTGCTATCATTGATAGAAATATTAGTTTATTCATAAAAATTCCTTGATCGCAGAGATGCGGTTAATATTACGGCTACGTTATGTGCGTAGTTCTTGATTATTTTGTATTGTAGATACTCTTTTCGCCAGATATTATTGCTAAAATACCACCTTCTGTCAAGGATAAGAATTGAAGAAAAAAGTTAATTAAGACGCTTCTTCTGGTTCATGATAGGGCAATATTCCTTTTTTATGTAATAATCCTTTTATAGCAAGCGATGTTTGATATCGATTTTCATTTGTGCAATTGAATAAAACATCTCTTAATTTGGAAAGGCCATGTGCAAAAATTGTTCCGTCTATAATATGCATACTTTTGAGAAAATTAGAACTAGAATCATCATCATTTGTTGCTATTAATACTTCATTGCCTATTGCGCAACCAATTGAAGTTAATCCAAACATAAGATCGTTAATTACAGTTCCTTTGTTGTATCTATTTTGTATGCCAAATTGTATATTTTGGTCGCTTTTCTGTGAGATCTCATTTCGTTCTTGATCGGTATAGATATGATCATGTAATAATTCCAAAGTTCGCTCAACGTTACCGATTTTATTTTTTTGTATAGCAACTTTAAGTTCTTCAATATTATTTGCCGTGATGGTGCAAACGGTTAACAATAAATAATATACGTATTTCATCTCGATCTCCTCTTTTTAAGAAAAATTCATTAAAACTTACTCTATTAACATACAAAAAATCTTGAGTTTTTGATATAAATTAAACTTTTTCATTAACGATTAAATTATAAGATTTTAATAAATGGGCAATTGCAAGCGAGCGTGTATACTGCTCTTTGCGAGAGCTATTAGTAATCGCATACCATAAAAGTCCTACTCCTGCAAAAAATAGCGTTGTATTTATCATCGTGTATCCATGAGCAGCTTTATATTCTTGGCTTTTATCTGATAAAAGCCAAGATTCACCGGTTGTGCTCGCTCCAATTAAACAAAGACCGCCAAATGCTTCTTTTATACGAACTCTACTGCCAGATAAATTCTTTTTTTTATTTTCAATATTTAAATGAACCAAGCTTTGTAGATCTGTTCTTAAATTATTTTTTTCTGATTGAGTGGTAAACATTAATTCGTGGTTATCGAGAAAATTACGTAATTCATAAAAATCATTTTTTATTATAAGATCTTTAACTGTCTCCATACAAAATAATTGATTATGTATTATCAGCACTAATAATATTACTAGTTTATTCATATAAGACTTCCTTTTTTGGTCAGATTGGCTATTCCAGACGCACAATCCTGTTGCTTCAAAGCTCAAATTTTTTGGTTATGCTGATACCCCCGATTAAAAAATTCTGTGAGGGCTCATTCCAATGATAAATGTTTTTATACTTCCTCACTTCCATTATCTATCGGAAGTTCATCAATTATTTTGTTATCAATTAATAATTGTTTAATAGCCACTGCATCTTTGTATGGTTGTTTACCAAAATAATTGGTAAGCCCTTCATAAAATAGATTTAAACCGACTGCTACATTAAGATTGTTAACTACTCCAAGGATTAACTTTCCTTCGTCTGCAATATCAGTTGTCTTCGCATCGTAAATAAGATGTTGGAACCAAATATTTAGTGCAGCAAAAGAGGCGCCAGCTACCAATGCGAAATTAGACATGTTAGCGGATCGGGGTAAACGTTGTTGTTTATCCCCAATATTTTCTATACAAATTTTTTTTAATTCGTTTTTGTCATGAGAACTTAAATCCAAAACTATGCCTTTGTTAAAGACGTTATGCACCTCGTCAAACTTATTCGATTTTACTGCATCATAAAGCTGTTGTGTATGAGCTACCTGATTATATAACTCATTACTATTCATACTTTTTGTATTTGTTATTACCAATAAACTGATAAGAAAAATTAATGTCAGCATATCTCCCCTTTTTTGTTAATGCCTTAATTATCGCACAGAGACTACTATATGAAGTAAGAAAAATCAAATTAAAAAAATTAGTGTCATGCGTTACCATTCGATTTTTTTTCTATTTGCTTCAATTCAACAAGTGAAAGTCTTGCGAGATTTTTCATGTTCTCCGGTGTTGTTGGTTGCGTAATAAAGTCGCCAATAATTTTTTCTGCTTCTGCAAATCGTTTTAATTGACTTAAACAATACGCAATACGCAGTGGTATTTGTTGTACGCCGCATTGTTGTTCCTGAGCTTGTTTGAAGTATACCAGTGCTTGATTAAAATCTTGTAATCGTACAAATACTTCACCTAAGTTATATATTGCGCGTATTTCTTTTGGATTTTGTTGCACCATCAAAAGGTAGATTTCTTTGGCTTTCTCTATATTGTTACTCAGGAAATATGCAGATGCTAAATTCAGTGTAAATTCGGGCGTGTTTTTGATTTCTAATAATTTGGTAAAGCCAATAATAGCATCATCGTATTTTTTCATATTCATTGCCAATGAACCATACAACGTAAAGCCTACTTCATTATCTAAGTCTGCTTTCATGCAGGCATTTCGAAAACAGTTAAGAGCTTCTTCGTTGTTGTTTCGCGCAACGTATACTTTTCCTTTATTCATCCACGCTTTTCCATAAAAGGGACGTAATTGAAGTGCGATATTTAATACTTGTTCAGCCTGATCGTATTCTTTTTTGGAAATTAAAAATGACGCGAGATTGTTATACCCTTCTGGGTAATGCGGTTGGATTTTAATGGCTTGCTTGAGTACATCAATTGCTTTATCGATTTCTCCCGTAAATGCATAGGCCACCGCTAAATTATTGCATGGATCTGGATAAAGCTTGTCCATTGAAATTGCTTTCAGATAATACGGAATCGACTCTTTAATTTGTCCTCGTTCTGAAAGCGCTACGCCGTAATTGTTATACGCTCGTGCTTTACCAGGTGCATTTTGAATAATATTTTCCCAAAATTCTAAAGATGAGCGCCAAACTTTATTACGTTGGTAGGTTAAAAAACCTAACGAGCTGAATAGAATGCCCATGCAGGCAATTTGACCGTAATGGTTGCATATCGGCAACTGTGGGCGATACTTTTTTATTTGTTCCATGAGGTAGACTAAAGCGCAGGCTATCAGAAAAATGATCGCCATAGAACCTAAATAGGTTTTATAATCGGCCAATAATTCTGATGAAGGAATAATGCTGGAACGCGGAGCAATAGAAATGAAGAACCACAATAACGCAAAAGCTATGAGATTGGTACTATTCTTTCTCAATAAATGGATAATGCAAAGGCCCAAACTTAATAAAGCCACAAAGGGCATAATACAATCAGGGGAAAAAAAGTTCTTTACGAGCTTCCAATCATATTCAACACTCACATTAAAAGGCCAAATAAAAATCATCAGATAATGTAAAATAACTTTAAACTGTGAGATGCAAAACTGGTATGGCGTAATTTTATCGGTTGGATTTTCGGTCAATACGTTACCGATATTATTGCGTGCTTCTACTTTGAGTCCTAAAATATTAATAAAGAATGATGGTTTTAAAAAATATAAATACATACCAATGACGATACCGGCAATAGTAGCATGGATCCAGGCTCGTTTTTTTAGCTGGCTACCATTTCCTTGGGCAACAAAAAACCAATCAATTAATAGAATAAGCAGTGGAGAAATAATAATTATTTCTTTCGTTCCACACGCGATAAAGGTAAGTAAAAAGAGAAAAAAGGCATAGAGCGCTTTCTGAGAAGTCTGAGCACGGGCAAGCCAAAGAAAACAGAGGGCCATGCTTGCTGTAAAAAAACCAGCAAGTCCTTCTAGTTGCCCCTGACTTACATATGAAACCGTTTGTGTTTGTGCGGGATGCAAAAGAAATATGCCAGC
>JANWKD010000081.1 GCA_025451595.1 Candidatus Babeliales bacterium
GATCTATCGTCCTTCTTTGTTGCGTAACAAGATCAAGTATGGTTAATTCATCGATTGTACGCACATCAAAATCTCCATCATCACCCCTTTGCCACGCGCGTACTTTAACAACTGCTTTGGTATGATTGGGACAAAATTGCCGTCGTATAGTATTACTCAAAGCAAACTTTGCAAGACATTCGTCGGGGACTTTTTTTGGTTGCTTCGTGCGCTCGATAAACTCTTGCTGCGTTTCACGATCTTTAAACGTCAAAAATTGTGCAATAAGATTTTTGATATCAGCTGGCATAACGGCAAGAAGACATGGTTTATCTACATCTTGATGAGAATCCATACCATAAATAGCTGGAACTAGAAAGACAAACAATAATAGCATTATGATCATTAGATACTCTCCTTTTTTTTGAGAAATGAAACTGACAAACTATACAATAATATTTATAAAAAACAAAGAAAATTTTAGAAGTTAGAAAAATTTGCCCTACCGATAGAAATGTTCAAATAGAAATTAATATGATATTTTATATAAACATTTCATGGTAAATTTATTTACAATTCTGTATACTAATTTGTATACAGAAAGGAATGTATGTCGAAATTAGTAAGAATAAGCGATCAATCTAATAAATATTTATCAGAATTAGCTCTCCAGACCGGTAAAACAAAACAAAAGATCCTAGAAAGCGCTCTCGATCTATTTGCGCGAGAAATGTTTTTGACAAAAGCAAATAAAGAGTATGAACAGTTGGCCGACAATCAAAAAAAAGAGTTACTAGAGGAAAATTCTTTATTAGATTGCATTCGATCTTTTTAGATTACGTGAACTATTAATATCTTTGCAAATTCCATATTGACTTAAATAATCTTCTAAATTCTTTTCGCAAACAAATTGAGGCTTATTTTCATCAATCGGATACATGGTATATATTTTTTTTCGATGACAAGTTGCGCTACATTCGGCCGCATTGAATTCACTCCAACGTTTTTCTCCATGTACAATAATATGGGTTCCTTGTTTGTTAAAATCAATCGATTCGCTACTATCATTTAATGTAATTTTTCTCTGTTTTTGAGTTGCGGTATTATAAATCATTAAAAAATTTGACATCACAAAACCAATTCGTTCGGTACCATCATCAGGAAGTGGTTTCTTTTTAGTAACCATACCTGCAATTGAAAACCCATCTGCAGAGAGAGCTATCTTTTTTCGCTTGATAAGCCCTTTACTCACCTTTTCTGCATAGTCCTTAATATAGAATGAATCATTCTTTTTAGCCTGATCAAATATAATTTCTTCTCCGAAAGGGTTAATAATTGCTAATCGCTCTACTTTTTCATCCCAGTCACTGTATTCTATTAATACAATTTTATTACGATTGGGACAAAATTGGACCAGATTGGTGTATTGTGGATATTTGAGAAACTTCTTAAACAGTTCATCAGGAACTTTTCCTTGCTGCTGCGTTCGCTCGATAAACTCTTGTTCCGTTTCACGATCTCTAAATGGTAATAATTCAGCAATCAACCTTTTGATATCGTTTGGTAAACGTGCAAGAAGACATGATTTATCTACATCTTGATTCGAATTCATACCATGAATGGTTGGAACTAGAAAGACAAACAATAATAGTATTATGATCATCAGATACTCCTTTTATTAAAATGAAACTGCCAAACAATACAATAAAATTTATAAAAAAACAACAAAATATTAGACTTCTTGTGTTACAAAAATAGTTATAGTACCATTATTTTCATGAAATCAGAAACACAATCAATATCAAACGCGATTAATGTTTGCTCTAAAAATTGGCAGCTGAGTGCAGTTAAACAGTTGTCCCATGAAGCAGTGACTCAAAATTATGTTGCAAAAGCATACAGTGCATTGCTTGCAAAAGAAGTTGTGTTAAAAATAGTATGGGCAAAAACGAATGAATTTGAAGCTTTACGTTATTTTAGAGGTCCCGCTTGTGTTCAGCTCCTTGACTATAACGTTGAGCATAATGCTTTATTACTAGAATATATCCGACCAGGAACATCATTAAAACAATTTTTTCCTGATCGGGATGATTTTGCAATTGAGGTTACCGCAAGCATTATCAAAGCATTGCACCAGAATAAAGAAATTCCCAAATCGCATCATTTCAAAACCATTGATCAATGGCTCAATACGTTATACACGCATACATCAATTGCCATTCCCAAAAACCTTTTGTATAAAGCGCAAGAACTGGGCGTTCAATTACTACAAAAAGCACAACCACGCTATGTTTTACATGGCGACCTTCACCATGAAAATATTTTACAAAAAGATTCTCACTGGGTCGCCATAGATCCAAAAGGAGTAATTGGTCCACTTGAATATGAGCTCGGACGATTTATTATGAATCCAATGCCAAACCTATTAAATCATCCATCAGTAGTTACTATAATAAAAAATCGGGTTAACAGGTTCAGTCAGCTGTTTGAAATTGAAAAACGTCGTATCAAAGATTGGACCTTCGTACAAGCCGTGCTCAGTGTTTGCTGGGCAGAACAGGACAAAGATCAATCATCGTTTAACTATTTTTTGAATTTTGCAACGCTATTAAAAATTTATGATAAAAAAGTTCCCTCATAGGAAACGCTGGCTCTAGAAAAATAGCTATTGCTTGTCAGCTAGCTCGGGAAAAAGATCCCCGAGCTTTTCGTTACGTGATTAAAAATTAATTTTGAAATCTTTAAAGAAATATACCAACGCTCCTATTCCGCCAACTTCTAAAGCCGTTGCCAATCCGGCACAGTTTCTAGCAACAAGCAGGCGATTGGTCCATGTTGTCCGTTGCAGAGGCTTCATTTTTGCGAATGGCCAAGTTTTATTTACTGCTTTTCTATGCGAAATAGTAGATGCAATCAAGATTACTGGTGGTATAGCCGCAAAATAAAGATAAGGCTTAAGGCTATCATTGCCAGGCTTAACATTAACTGTTGATAAGGCTAAGCAACTTAATAAAACTATCTTTTTGAACATTTGTCATCCTTGCAAATTTATTAAACATATTAAATACATTTAAATTATAGCGCAATAATATTATTTGTTAATTAACTATATCGTAACTTGCACATGAGTCATCACTTGAGTTATTCTAAATCTATTGCGAAAAAAATTAAATTAAAAATTACCATCGCAGAGAAAAGTCGCACAGCTTGTGCGACTTTTCCTATTATCAAATAATACCTTGAATCAACTCGTTCAATTCTTTTTTTGACAATGCTTTATTGACTCGCTTTGCCAATGCCCCATTTTTGAAAAGTAATAATACGGGCACCGCACCAACTTTATAGCGCTTTGCAATATCAACAGATTGACTTGCATCAATTTTATACACTACTATTTTTTCTTTATATTTTTGTGCCAACGCTTCCAACGAAGGTAACATTTGCGTACAACTTGGGCAAAACGGTGTATAAAAATCTAAAAGAACGGGCACATTCGATTTTGCAATAATAGCTTCCAACTCTTTTAAATTTGACTGCGATTTAATTTCTGATCTGAGAATGCTTTCTCCGGTAAAAAAGTGCGCTTCCATCTGCTCGGATAATTCTTTATTAAAGCCATACGATTGCAAGAATGAAACGGCATCTAATGCTGCTTTAATGCCACTTCCTGCAGCAACTCCTGCCTGTTTATATACATAATCTTCAACATCTCCTGCTGCAAAAATACCTGGCATGGAAGTCAGTTGCGTTCTGCCTTGCACTTCTATATACCCATGTTCATCAGTTTTCAAAAATGATTTTACTAACTGAGAGTTCGGATCATGCCCAATGGCTAAAAATACGCCAGTAACCTCTTTTTGCAACGTTTCACCCGTTTTATTGTCATACAATTCAACAGAAATAACAGCATTACCGTCACCGATAATTTTCTTGACCTCTGTATTGTAACGAACGGTAATATTTGGAATTTCTTCGATACGATCTTGCATTACTGCAGATGCTCGCATGCTATCTTTGCGTACTAATATTGTTACTGACTTTGCATAAGGAGATAGCTGAATAGCTTCTTCTGCAGCAGAATCGCCCCCACCTACTACTACTACATCTTTTCCTTTATGAAAAGGCGCATCACAAATGGCACAGGTGGTAACACCTTTGCCCCAATATTCTTGTTCTCCAACAACGCCGAGCTTACGAGGAGAAGAACCAGTGGCCATAATAATGGTTAATGCATTAATTTTTTTTCCTTCTTCTGTCGTGACTAAATAAGGCCATTGTGAACCATCAATAGAAATTACCGAATCACTGACAACTACCGCACCAAATGATTCCGCTTGTTTTTTCAAACGTTCGATAATTTGCAAACCAAGTTCTTTTTCTGAGCCTGGCCAATTTTCTACGTACGATGTTTCAGTCAACTGTCCGCCTGGCGTATTGCCTTGTATTAGTACGGTATATATATTACTACGCGCTCCATAAATTGCTGAACTTAACCCGGCGCAACCAGAACCAATAATTAAAATAGGAACCACATTTTCTTTTTGCGCTGCTTTTTTCATATCAATAGCAATATGAGGCGTTTGCGGTTGAAGAAATTTTTTATGTATCCAAAAATATCGTGCACCAAAAAAAATAATGGCAAATACTATAGCTGCGCTTATAATTTTGTTGTTTTTAATCATATAATCCTATCTTTATCCTTGTGAACGTGATTGACAAACAAATTAATCAAATCTTATACTAAGAACCTGATTTTGTATCTCAATATTATAAACTATTAACCAAAAAGGGTAAACCATGTCTCGTTTTACACGTCTTTCTTTTACCATAATTATTGCAAGTATAACAGTCATTCATACGAATTTTGCAAATAATCAAAATGATTCGACAAAAAAACTATCAAAACCACAGCAAATTATCGAAATGCTTGAAAGTCTTTCTCCCGCTGAAAATGAAGAATTAGCATTATTTATTAGTGAATGTGAAAGGCAAGCAAGACCTGACAATGAGTATAAAAAAATGTTTGATTGTATTGAGGAAGAGGACACCTTATCAGGCTTTAATAAATTAATGCGTTCTATTGATAATTCAATTATTTCTCCCATAGCCAAAGTTGCTATTGCATTATATTGTCTCAACTTTTATTACACCAAAGTAACCCCTTGGATTAAAAATAATTTTAAAGAAAATGAAACTATGCTCACTAAGGTTACTGAAGCAATTATGGGCGTATGGTTCCTAGAAAAAATCAAAGATTGCGCAAAGCGCCTCGAAGCGGGTGTCACCACTTCTTTACGCGGCGTATCCTAATAATTTTATTTTGCAAAATAAAAAAAATAAAAAGCCCGAGTTATAATCTCGGGCTTTTTATTAATGAGCTTAAGAAAGTGGATCTTAGATATGAACAATAGAATAATTTTTTGCCTTTTTATGGCGTTCTTTTTTAATACCATTAATTTGGGACAAACCAGTCAAGAGCATATCGAGCAACTCGAACGTATTCTTGCTGATGAATCATTTATATTAGAAAAAGCAGAATGCATACTCGAACATATTTCACAAGTAATTGCAAATGACACCAAACGACGCTATAATCGCGCCGGATTAGAGCAGATCAGAGACATAAAAAGTTCAATCAAATCAATTCGATCATTCAATGCAAATCCAATCAGTGAATCTATTTTAACCGCAATTCATATTCAAGTTTCTATTATTATCGCTTATTTGACGCATATATATGATACGAAGCTGAAAGACTTTCCTTCCTTAAAATTTTCTTTTGAACAACTGTTGTACCGAGCACAAAGCCAACCACTTTGCGCAAAAGATCTTGAAGAGCAAGTTGCATGTAACAAGGCAATTATTGATGTTTTATTTCAACGTTCTGACCAAGTGGGGTTAACATTTTTAAATAAATTTTATCGCTCTCTTGAATATCTTGACCATAAACTTAAGCTTTCATTTATTTTTCGAAGAATGCTGCCGTATGGTGCATTAATGTTATGGCTAATTTTGACTACTGATGAAAAAACATTAGAGCAGATTCCTTACATGAGATGGCTAAAACAATTACTTGGAAGTACTCCTCAACAAAAAGAAGTTACGGTTCCTGTTTACACCAAATCAAATACAAACGAAGAACAGTTGCTACAAGCACCAGCAATGGAAGCGCGTCAGATCATTGAACAAAACCGCTCATCCCAAGAGCTGAAAGAATTTGTGCAAAATCTTTCAGCCATTGAATCTACCGCGTTAGATTCAGATAAAAGCGTGGGTTCTGAAACCATTAAAGCAATAACGAGTGGCGGCGGCATTTTAGGAAATATTTTATACTCATTGCGAGCACTTGTTCAGCTTGATGAAAAAGCACTCATTCAGTTTGCTCCTACTACGCTCATCTTACCTTATTTACAAAGAGATTTAATTGATTTGCGTAATTGGTTGCGCAAAAAATGGGCGATCACACAAAACAACTTACGCGGTTCTCATTTGACGGTACGCAGTTCGCATGATACACGCAAACCACGTATTACATTTGATGATCTCATAGGACTAGAAGACGCAAAATCCATATTGCGCGATGTGGTTTTGTATATTTCTGATCCGGATCGCTTTAATCGCTCAGGAACCGCTATAGGTCGCGGCTTTTTACTAGAAGGCCCAACTCGTACCGGTAAAACGTTCATTGCAGAAGCGCTGGCTGGAGAAATAAGTAAAGCATTAGCTGATAATGGCAAAGCAGACAAATGTGGCTTTAAAGAAGTAAAATGGTACGATTTGATGCAAAAAGATGGTATTAAAGCTGTCATTGAAGAAACAAATCACGACGGTCCGTGTGTTCTGTTTATTGATGAAATTGATCTTCTTCGATTAAAAAAAGATGGGGACTCGTACTCCTTGAGCGAATTCTTAACGGGTATGAGTGGGTTAGATCGCAATGAGAAGAATATGACTATTCTAATTGCTGCTACGAATAACCCTCGCGATTTAGCTGAACAATTACTGCAATCGGGTCGTTTTGGCACTATCATTCATTTTGAAAATCCTCATTTTAATGATCGTAAAAAATTCTTCGAAGTTCATCTTGAAAAAATAACTATCGATATATCAGAATTCAATATTATTCAGCTCGCCCAAGCCACTGAAGGCGCTTCTTTTGGTGATCTTGACGCTATTGTAAAGCATGCGCAATTTAAAGCAAAAACAGCTGGTGAACGCTTGACTCAAAAACATTTTGATGAAGC
>JANWKD010000082.1 GCA_025451595.1 Candidatus Babeliales bacterium
AATGTTACGATGCCCTACTTACATTTAAACGCATATTGGGATAACTTTTATACGAATGGTTTATATTCAATGGTAATGCGCAATGAAAAAGATCAATCATTTTCGCTTCTATTTGATTCAAAACTGCACCGTTTGAACAGGACAAAAATACAGTATCAAGATCTATTACCCACGCATATTACACCAAAACAGATTAGTTCAATTATCCAGGATAGTTCATCAGGATGCTTGCTTATTGCAGGTGATTTTGGTTTAAGCATTCATTAATATAAGGTGAAACATGAAATTACAAAAAATATTTTTTTTAATGCTTTTACTTACCAATATGGTAGGTCAACTGGCTGCTTCGATATTTCCCATCAATATTTTTCGTCCATGGGATATCAATTTAGAATCTGATTATTGGTGTGATACGAATAATCAGCTCATGTTTTATGCAGAGCATGGTTTTGATCCCCGGTCTTACAATGGCAGGCATCATAAAGTTCCCCTCATGGACATTTGGCAGCCAACGCAAAATGCAATTGCTATGCTCAAAGGATTTCCAGCGGGTAGCCCTGAAACTGACTTTTTAATAAACGTATTAGACGATCCTACCGATAACGGCATCCGTGGTCATTTTCGCGTAACCGGTGAGTTTGATTTGCCTTTGAGCGCCGGTTTTGCTGCGCGATTTTTCTTGCCGCATGATTTTATTATTAATTTTTATTTACCGATCTATAGTATGCGACTCAAAAATGTACATTTTGCTGATTTAACGCCGCAGCAGACAAACGAAGATATTATTGTCAAAGAAGAGTTGACCGATCAATTGACAACGCGCCTTGCACAATTTGATTCACAACTTACTATTTCTGGCTGGAAGCGAACCGGGGTTGGTGATTTTACTTCACTCGTGGAATGGAAGCGAGATTTGCCACAAGGTAAAAAATATTTAAAGAACGTTCAATTATTGGGTCGATTTGGCGTTACATTTCCTATTGGCTTGAAGAAAAATGAAGATGAAATACTATCGATACCCTTTGGATTTGATGGTTCGTTTGGTATGATTTTTGGTGGCGGCATTCAACTGAATTGGTTCCATCATCTTCGTGGTGGTTTTGAAGTTGAGTTTTGGCATTTATTTGGTAATACCAGAAACCGTCGTATCAAAATAGCGCCTGAGCAAACCGACTTTCTCTTTTTGGCAAAAGCAAATGCATTTAAAGACTTTGGTTTTACACAAGTTTTTAATTTATATCTTCAAGCGTATCGCTTTGCAAACGGTCTTTCAGTTGCAGCAATTTATCAGTATATGAAACATGGAGATGACAAGCTTGCCCTTGGTACCAACGAATTTTCGCCGACATTAGTAAATAGTGCTGAGAGCTTACAAGAGTGGACTATGCATCAGCTTATTTTAAAAGGCGATTATGATATGCAATGCGACCTTGGTAATTGCTCCTGGCTTAAGCCACAATTTTCATTCTGGCTTAAATTTCCATTTAATGGCAAACGGGCGTTAATGCTTACGATGGTTGGTGGCAGCGTGACGTTTAATTTTTGATAAGAAGCAGGGTTTTATCTGCTTCTTGAGTTATCATATTTTAATATGAAATTATATATTCTATCTTCTATGGCTTTACTAAGGCAAAAATATTAAACTAAATGTAAAGCGCATTTTACATTTAGACTGACTATGTGTAAAAATGACTTTACATTTAGTACATTCTTAACCTGTAAAATAATTTGAGAGGTTTTATGATTATACAACGACCTTTTTGGCAAAATATGATCGAACAAGCGTGGTCCCAAAAGAATATAATTTGGCTTATGGGAGTTCGAAGAATCGGAAAAACAAGTCTTTGTAATAGCCTTGGAAATATTGAATATTTTGATTGTGAACGGCCTAGTATTCGCCAATTATTTTCAGACCCTGAAGCTTTTTTAGAAGGACAAAAGGGAAATAAAATTGCTCTTGATGAGATCCATAAATTAGACGATCCATCTGAAGTTCTCAAATTAGCAGCCGATCATTACCCTGAAGTAAAAATCATCGCTACCGGTTCATCAACATTGGGTGCAAGCGCAAAGTTTAAAGATACATTGACGGGTCGCAAGCGTGAAATTTGGCTAACGCCATTGTTACTACAGGAAATGGCTATTTTTGGCAATGAAAATCTTAGGCATAGATTTTTATTTGGGGGGTTCCCATCTTTTTTTGTTGAAAAAAAATTACCAGAAATTGACTTTCAAGAATGGTCTGACTCCTATTGGGCAAAGGATATTCAGGAACTGTTCAGCGTTGGTAAAAGAAGTTCATTTCAAAAATTTGCAGAATTACTGTTAATCAATAGCGGTGGAATGTTTGAAGCAACAAAATATACCGCTCCTTGTGAAGTGACCAGGCCAACTATTATTAATTATTTACATGTATTGGAAGAAACATTTGTAGTAAATATAGTCAGGCCTTATTCAACGCATAAACAAACTGAAATTGTTATGGCTCCTAAAGTATATGGTTTTGACACGGGATTTATTTGTTATGCTAAGGGCAAAAGTGAACTCCAAGCGGAGGATTTAGGATTTATGTGGGAGCATTGTATTTTGAATGAAATTCACGGCCAATTACAAACACGTAAAATTAATTATTGGCGTGATAAGCGTGGTCATGAAATTGATTTTGTTATGAGCAATAGAGCGGATGATGTGCTAACTGCTATAGAATGTAAATTTATAAGTTCTTTGGATGATTTAAAATCAACATCATTGGGAAAGAACTTTGAGGCTTTCCGAAGTTACTATCCTGAAGGAGAAAATCTTATTGTTTCAAGCAATATTGATAGACCATTTAAAAGGCAATATAAAGAGTTAACCATAACTTTTTTAAGTGCAAAAGATCTTATTAAGAAATTAAAAAATCTCTAATGAGCAATAACGTTTAATTTTTAGGTTAATTTTTTAAGAATATCAGCTCTCATTGCTTCTTTTATTAATGATTCAACCTCATTATTTGGTTGCGCAAAACGTGCAGCCATTAACGGCGTCATGCCATATTGATTTTTTTTATGCAAATAATTACCGTATTGTAATGCAAATTGCAGAACCTTAAGACTCTTATAACCTGCGGCATGATGCACCATGGTAGACCCATAGAGATTGTATATTCTTTCTTGTATATAGCGATCTGACAAATAAGCTTTAACTTTTTCAAGATCATCAGCCTGAATTGCAACTATAAAATTACGAAAATCTATTTCTTTATTAAAAGTATCGTTATTTTTTTTGTCAGGGAAATGACCACTTAATGGGAGAAGATAACAGGTAGTTTTATGCATGAGGCGGCGTAAGCAACTCAGCGATCCATCTTTTTGGTGGATTTTAAGTAAATAGTTAACAACTTCTTTGTGCCAATCCACCACGGCCATATCGATTGGTTGTTTACCGCTATGAGTTTCTGCTTTAATATTTGCTTTATTGTCACACAGAAATTGTATCAATTCTAAATTCCCTTTTGACGCTGCGATATGCAATATTGTTTCGCCATAATTATTTTGATGATTAATATTTGCTCTAGCGTTTAATAAAATTTTTAATACCGGAATAGGATCCGGTTCTTTTACTCCATAGAATATTGCAGTATTTCCTTCATTATCAGTTAAATTGGTATCAATGTTTTTGTTACAGAGCCATTGTAATAGTTCGGTATTTCTCACTTTTATGGCAGAAGTTAAGTGATGAATAGAGGAACCTAATTGAGCGCCATATTCAAGCAATTTTTCGATTAAATAACGATTATTATTTGTTATTGCTTGTGAAAGAGTAGAAAAGGGTTCTATTATAGGAAAATTAGGATTTGCCCCTTTTTGTAGAAGATATAACGCTGCTTCTTGTGCATTTGAGCGAGCAGCAAAGTTAAGGGCCGCACTAATGTAAAAAAGTTCATGTTTTTCTTGTAGCAGGCGTTCCATTAACTCAATATTATTGGCATTTGCAGCATGGATTAGTGCGGTTTGACCCAAAACATCCTCTGCGATAGGATCCGCACCATACTGCAATAACAGTTTGGCAATTTCTATATCCTCTGGTTTGTGTGCAGCATAGACTAACAATGAATGTCGATTTTTATCAATGATCAGATTGGCATTATTTCGGTCATACTCAAGCAATAGCTGTAAAGCTTCTTTGTTGCCAAATAATACCGCATATTCAGTTAATTTTTTTATAGTCGCATTAAATACTTCCTTCTGTTTATCGGTTTTTAACGTTCGATACTGATCAGGAATAATTTCAAAAATATGGTCGGTATTTAAGATAATGCTGGCTTTCGCTTGGAGAAAATAATGTGGTTGTTTTAATATTGAAACGTATTTCTTGCAAGGCTGGTTAAGTTGCTGCGTATCTAACGCATGGCCAACTATAAATTTTGCTGCTTGGTATTGTAATGAAGCGGGCTGATTCATGGCAATAAGATTAAAAGTACTAAAAATTAATAACGCAGCATTAACTCTTTGATAATTGTTGAAGTTCATTACGAATCATCTCCTTTTTAATTAAATTCTCAACGGTATGCGAATTAGTAAAGCGGGCAATGGTTAATGGAATCATACGATAATGATTTTTGATATACAGATTAGCGCCATGTTTAAGAACAAGCTGTGATACGTGAACACTCTCAGTATTCGTTGGTTTAAGAAAAGCTTTACAAAAAGGATCTCTAAATGTGGAGTATTTTTCATTTGTTATATGCCTATAACCTGCAGCCAGATGAAGAATAGGTTCCTTAGAATACCATTCAATTACTGCATTAACTGAACGGCCAGCATCTAAATAACGTTGAACTTCATCTACATTGTCTTTTTCAATTTCTTTAGTAAGATGCCAAGAATTGTAACTATATTTATCTTTTTTATTCAATACAATGTTTGATATTAAACAATCTATTATTGTTGAAAATTTCTCTCCAATATATTCTATTGGTTTGAGTGATAAACAGGAAAATTTCTCCATTGCTTTCATCAATAATTCAGTCCTACTCGAAAAATCTTGCCAAGCAGCCCAATACGTTTTTTGATAGTGACGTTCTAATAAGCATTGAACAATAGCTTTAGATCCAGATCGAGCTGCAATATGAGCAGCTCGTTGATAATAATCATCTCTTATCGTTACATCTGCATGATGGTCGCATAAAAAAGTAATCATATTGAGATCACCCCTTTTGGCGGCATGATGTAAAGCTGTTTGGCCTTCACAATTTTGATGGTCAATATTGGCATTGTAGTTAAGTAACATTTGCAATATGGGAATACTGTTTTCTTGCTTGGCAGCATAAATTAATGGTGTATTTCTCTCACTATCATATAAATTGGTATTAATATGTTTTTCACATAGCAATTGTATCACATCTAGTTTTTTGTTTTGCACCGCAAAAATGAGATGATATGGAGAAGCATTAATGTCAGCGCCACGATTTAACAATTCTTTCACTAAAAAATTATTATTTCTCTTTATTGCCCATGCAAGAGGAGTAAGCCAAGAAAATTGAATGCCATTAATATCAGCTCCTTTTTTTATAAGGTAAAGTGTTGCATCTTGCGCATTTGCTCTTGCAGCATGTAAGATTGCATTGTTACTCGTTAGCTGGCTACTATTTATATCAGTTTCATGAATATTATTAACTTTTTTCAAAAGATGTTTTATTAAATGCACATTATTACTTTTTGCTGCATGCATTAATACCGTTTGGTCATAATCATCTTTTGCTGCCGGGTCAGCGCCATGCTCTAATAATAACTCAGCAATTTCTATATCGTGGGGATTATGTGCTGCATACATTAACAAGGTATGTTTATACCAATCAATGGTTAAATTGGCATTCGTTCGATCATAATCGAGCAATAATCGTAAGGCTTCTTTATTGCTAAACAGTACCGCATACTCAGTTAATTTTTTTAATGCCACATTAAATATTACCTTTTCCTCTTCCGTTTTTATTTTTTGGTAATGGTCAGGTATTATTTCAAATAAATGTGATGTATTTAAAATAATGCTGGCTTTCGCTTGGAGAAAGTAATTTTTATGTTTAACAATTGAAACGTACTCCTTGCATGGCTGATTGAGTTGTCGCGTATCGAGCCAATAATCAGCTATAACCTTGGCTGATTGGTATTGCAATGAGGTAGGTTGGTGCATACCATGAATTGATACCACAATAGTTGCTAATAAAAAATAGTTAATTTTGTGAAAGTTCTTCAAGCTCATCATTAATAATCGCTTCTTTAAGTAATGATTCAATCTCTGTATGCCCATGTAAACGTGCATACATTAATGCATTCCTGCCATATGTATCCTTATGAAAGATACTGTTTTTTGATAACAATAATTTTACTATATTCGTATGCCCGTTGATAGCCGCATGGATAAGCGGCGTTCTCTTTTTATGATCAAATATAGTAATACATCCCGATATTTTTTTGTGAGCAAGAAGCGTCTGGGCTGCTTTTAGGTAATTATATTTAGCACACAATACCAGTGGCGTTTGTTTTTTTTTGCAAACTGTTTCAGAAATAGTAAAAATATCATTATCTAAAAACCAGGGAATTAATTGAGCAAGACTTTCTGTACGAATAATATCTTTCAGATGTATCCTGCGATCAAAATCAGACTTAAGTTCTAATTTATTTCTTAACGCATTCGAACAAATAAAATTAATTAAATATTCGGACATCTTTAAATTTCCATCGTGTAGATTACTCATTAAAAGAGACGGTATCATCGCCCAACTTCTCTTATGAGACAAAATAAGGTTCTTAAATTTTTCAAGCATCCATTGTGCCAGATCAAATTCTGATTCATCCGAAACATGAGCCAATAGATATGAAATATCTTTCAATTCTTTAACTTTTGCACAATTTTTTTGTTCAGAAAATAGTTTTTTAATCAACGGAATATTATGTTTACTCAGTAAATAGTTCAACGGAGATGAATGACCATCTTTTTCTTTACATAAATCTGCTCCATGGTCTATGAATCTGTTAATGATTTCATAATCACCGCATAATATCGCCGTATGCAATGGCGTAACGCCGCGCTCGCTCATATAATGTATATCTGCTTTTTGTTCGAACAAAAAATTTAGTATTGATTGAGAACCAAAAAGGCATGCAAGATGCAGCGAGTTTAAACGGTCTTTTTTATCATATCGATTTGTGGTCATTATTGGTTCATTCAACAAATCTGCATGATAATGTTTTTTAAATAAATGAAGATTATCATACATAATAGCGGTGACTAGGGGAACGTGCTTTGCTGCTACAAAATCAGGATCTATATGATCAAAATTATCAGCTTCGTTGTTTGGCCATAATCTTTTGAGCGTATATAAAATAGTATCAAAGGTGGGAGCTCGAAATCTATTTTCTAATAAACCCTGAATAAGGCTGTTTTCTTGCCTGTCTTGTCGGTAATCTTCTATTGGTTCATGCTGCAGCAATAAATCTATGATTTGGCGATAATCTCCAGACGCTGCTGCTATGAGTGGCGTATCGTTGAAATCATCTTTCTTATGGGTGTTTACCTTATATTTTAATAATAACTCTACATTCTTACTATTACCGCAAAATGCCGCGTAATGAAGAGGCGTCCTGTGGTTTTTATCATAGCAATTTGGTAAAGCGCCATGCTCCAATAATGAAGAAACGATTGTTACATCTTCACTATTAAAGTCGAGCGCATGCAGCAAAGGCGTCTTTTTAGTTTGTTCTGTTTCCAGTACGAAATTAGGATCCATTTTTTTGTTCAAAAATAGTTGCACGATTTTACTGTTTTTATTTACAATTGCCCCGAACAACGAAAACTGTTTTTGCTCAGTATCAATCTGATAGTTTGATAATAGTTTTTCTGCTAACAAATCATTATTGTACTTTACTACAAGCTCTAGCGCAGAAAGAGTGTTTTCATCTGAAATATGAGGATCTGCCCCTTTTTCTAACAAACACAACGCCGATTCGGTGGCATGGTGTTTTATGGCATACGAAAGGGCCGTTTTGCAATTTTTATGAGAATGACTATTAACCGAAGCGCCGTGAGCAAGTAGTATCTCAATTAAGCTTTTATGGTCAGATTTTGCCGCATGCATAAGCGGAGTAAGTTTGTCACGATCAGGCTCAGCCACTGAACAACCGTGGTTAATAATTAATTGTGCATTTTCAAGATCAGTAGGATCGTGAGCTGCATACATTAGTAATGTGCTATTTCTTTTATCAACGGGCTCTGCGCTTACATACGGCAACATTGCTCCTAGCGCATTTGAGTTTTTAAACATCAAGGCCAAAAAGCCCATCTCTGCTAATGAAGTGCGAATAAACTCTTTATAATCCTGCGTGGTATTGTATTGTTGCTGTAGAAGATCCAGGCTATGAGGCTTGTGCAAGATTATGCTTGTACGCAACGCTTTGAGTGGGTCATTCTGTTTTGTTAAAAATGATACGTAATCTTTTAGGTCAGCACTGAGCGCTTCTGTATTAAGTTTTTTTTGAATAATAGTTTGTGCCGAT
>JANWKD010000083.1 GCA_025451595.1 Candidatus Babeliales bacterium
CAAAAAACAATTCTTGTCAAATGGAAAAGTTTACCAATGGTAACAATGCGATATAAAATAAAATTCAATAAAGATTATTTTAAGGGTAAAGCCTGGCAACAAGGCACCCTCGTCTACGATGTCGATTTAGTAGAAATTGGACAATCTATTATTCATAGAAAATATTTTTAACCAATACATTGCTTATGAACGATGATTATGATCAACAACAAACCTTGTGCTGAAGTTATAGAAAGCTCATTGCTGGGCTGGGTATCGCAAAGCTGGCGCTGGAACCAATTTCCCCTTTTTGGCACCCTTGCTACCATTCAAACTGATAAGCGAATACTAATTGGTCTCGTTCACCAAATACAAACCGGCTCTATGGACCCAATACGTCACCCGTTCCCCTATCAAAAGTCTGAAGAAGAGCTCATGCAAGAACAGCCCCAAATTTTCGAATTTCTCAAAACAACGTTTTCATGTATTACGCTTGGGTATCAAGAGAATGGCGCTCTCTTTTATCAGCTTGCTCCTGAACCAGCCAAAATTCATGCTTTTGTAACGCCGGCAACGAAAGAATTCACTTCGCTGTTCTTTTCAAATGAACAATATTTACCCATGCTGTTCAACTTAAGCCCACACGTGTTTAATCTTGATGAGCTTCTGCTTGCAATACTCAAACATTTATCTGATTTAAAAATATTAGATAGTATGATAACAGATCGATTTATTCAAAATTTCTCTCTATTGACGGGTAATGATTATCGAAAATTGAAGCTTTTTTTAAATCGAGCGCAAAATTTATTGCAATGAATTAGTTTTCTTATGACACAATTCAATGTGCTTCGTAAGTAATTCTTTATAGATGAAATTATTTAAATTGCATCGCCTGCAACTATAGTAACCTTGATCGCCTATCACTTCTATCCGATATCTATCAATTTTTGATGTTTTTTTTCCATGGCTGCGCAGATTATGAGCATACAACCCTCCATTCGTTCTGAAAAAACCGCTCTTTGGAGTTTCTTTCTTCTTAATACAATCAGAGCAATAATAAAAAAAAATTGAATCACTCTTTTTAGGCATACTAACCAAGAGAAAACTCAAACCAAAAAGCATTATTATAATAATTTTATACATTACCGATCCTTGTATAATTGTGATTTTTCTATTAATTCGTCAGCAGACTACTATTGAATAACAAATACAATAAATACTTATTTAAAATAGATCAAAGAAAACCAAAATTCACGTAAATACTTGAATGCGTTGGTAATTTTGCTAAAGTTTTGTAATATATTCAAGAATGTCGTATAAAAAATTCATTATGTTAATTTGATGTATGTTTAATTTTATTAAAGAAGCATTAACCAAAGTCTATTCCCAATTTACGAGCAAAGCTCAAACGCTCTTTGCGAGAAATTCTATTGATAAAGAAACACTCAAAGAGTTAGAGCAGTTATTAATTTCTGCCGATACGGGAGTAAAAACGACGCATAAAATTTTACAGCAGCTTGAGTCTGCATGGCAGCATGGTACCCTTGCAAAAGGAAGCGATCTGCAAAAAGCATTGCAAGAACAATTAATTAACTTATTGGAAAGCAAGCAAACATTTCCGATATGCCACGTATATGTGCTCGTAGGTATTAATGGAAGTGGCAAAACAACATTTGCAGGAAAACTTGCCTATCAAAAAACCAAGGATGGCAAAAAAGTCCTTCTGGTAGCAGGCGATACCTTTCGCGCAGCAGCTACGCAGCAACTCATAGAATGGTCAACGCGAAGCAAAACAGATATTGTCACTGGCAAAGAAAATCAGGACCCTTCTTCGGTAATCTTTCAAGCGTGCGAGCAGTTCAAGCATCAAGGATACGATACGCTCATTATTGATACAGCCGGTCGTCTACAGACCAAAATTAATTTAATGAAAGAACTTGAAAAAATAAAAAAAATTATCAACCGACAATTACCTCATTACACTATCTGCACCTTATTGACGGTGGATAGTATGCTTGGCCAAAACTCATTTGAACAAGCGAAACTATTTAATGAAAGCACGCAGGTTGATGGTACCGTGCTGACTAAAATGGATGGCACGGGCAAGGGTGGTATTGTATTTTCCATAGTTCAAGAGTTAAAAATTCCGGTCTTATACATCTCATCTGGTGAAGGCATAGAGCAATTGAAATCATTTAATGCGCAAGAATATGTCAAACAATTAATTGGATAGATGAACCTTATTCTCATGAACTTTTTCCATTTTCAGGTTCAAAATAAAAATTTTTAGCTACTATAGCCATAATTGCGCAAAATCATTGCAATACATATAATCTATTTGTTATTATAGAGTTAAGAGGTGAGGAAGTAGTTTGAAGCTTGCTCGTATAAATGCGAAAGTATTTAACATGAGATCTAAGGTGAAACTTAGGGCTCCTCATCTTCTATTTTTTCACAAATAATTGTCCTTTTTTCAATTCTGATTGATAAAAAATTAATAATCCAATAAAAGTTATCGCCACTGAAAGTATAAAATTCCAAGATAACGGCTCAGCTAAAAATACTCTACCATAAAAATATACAAAAATGGGTACCGAGAAACCGGTAAGCGAAATAAAGGTTGCCGTATAATGCTTTAAAAAATGTGCATACATAGTATATGCTATAACATTTCCCACCACAACGGTATATAGCAGTAGACTTATTATTTTCCAATTCCAGGGTATTGCAGCTATTTGCATATTCACTGGCTCAATCAAAAATGCAGCGCTGAAGGCCAATAGCCCGCTGGTAAACATAGTAATACCATTAATCTCTGGTGGTGAATAACGCTTCTTTCTCAATAATGATTGCACCAATAACCAACCAAGCCGGCCTAACGCCATAGAACCAATAGCAGCTAACTCAGGATAAGAAAAAATCCACCAAACCCGTAACGCTTCTTCAGTTGGAGTAGTGCTAAATAACATAGTAAACATTCCCATAAATCCGACTAGCATGCCTATTATTTTTTGCTTCGTTAATTTTTCATTCCATAACATATATGCATACAATGATGTTACAAATGGATCAAGACTACCTAAGAAAGTGGCTTTAGAAGATATTAAATTTTTTAATGCATACGCTTTAAGCACTGTTGGTATGCACGTCGTAAACAGACTGATACCAAGTAACGTAATAAGATCATTTTTAATATAAGACCAGGAAAAGCGACGGTTATTTTGCATACTATAGGTCAATAAAATAATACCCGAGCTGAGCATTCGAATGCCAACAAATAAAAATGGAGTAAACCATTGCAACAAAAATTTATTTACTGAAATTGCACTGGCAAGTAATGCAAAGGCCAAAAAAATTAACCCAATCATCTTCTTCCTGATTTATACACACTATGACTCGAGTATAGCGATTAATTTTATTTTTGTATAAAGCTTAAATCATACTTCGTTTTGCATGCTAAACATTCAATATATTCTTGCGCTTTACCAACAGGAAAAATTGGAATAAAAAACATATATATCCTTTGAGTCTTGTATATAGAATGGTAATTTTAATAAAATACGGTAATTATCCTAGGGTACACAATAAAAAAGGATCATTATGAACATGCAAACAATTAAAGAAATAGTAATTATGTTAGGTATAATACTTTTGATACCAGTTGCCATACGATATGGAGTAGAAATATACTCTCCAATGCCAGATTACAAATACGTTCTAGAAAAAAAAGAGAGTGAGCGTGGCGTTGCTCAAAAAGAGTATGACGAAACTTTACAGAATTATCAGTTTAATTACTCTATCGCGAATTTAATAATCGGATTATTATTGATTATTATAGGAAATTGTATACATGTTGGATATGTAGGCATAGCACTGATAGCATCGGGAATTTTTTGTATGATGAGTGGTTCTTATACCTATTGGCATAAATTTGGTGCTATTATTAAATTTAGTGTTATTGTAAGCACCATACTTATTCTTATTTTCATTGCATATCAGTTAGGAAGATTAACAAAAAAATGAAAGAATCCGTACTTGACTGCATACATACAATTGCAGTCAAACTAGAACCTGTTTATCATGATTCAGTTGAACAACAGCAAGCTGCAACATGGATATTAGAAGCTATTACGGGAAAATCGGAAGCTGAATTATTGGCAGAAAAAAAATTTCAATTAACCCACGAACAAGAATTAACGTTGGCAGATTGGTTAGAAAAGCATATTAATAAACATATGCCTTTACAATACCTATTAGGTACCGTACCGTTTATTGATCTTACTATTACGGTAAAACCGCCTGTCCTAATTCCCAGACCGGAAACAGAGGAATGGTGCTATAATGTAATCCAATTATTTAAAAAGTTGCCCGATAAAAGAATTACAATTTTAGATTTGTGCACGGGTACCGGTTGCATAGCTTTGGCAATCGCCCAAGCGTTGCCAGAAGCCACCGTTATAGCTACTGATATTTCAGAGCAAGCATTGCACATAGCTCGACAAAATGCAAAAGACAATACTATAAATAATATAACATTTCTTAAATCCGATCTCTTTGAGCATGTATCATGCACGCCATCATTCGATTGTATTGTATCAAACCCTCCCTATATTGATATTGCTCAATGGAACACGCTTGACCCTATGGTCAAAAATTGGGAAGACAAACAAGCGCTGGTAGCCCCCGATCATGGCCTTGCTATTATTAAAGAAATAGTTAATAATGCAAAAAAATATCTCAAAAAAAATGATGCGATAGAAAAATTGAATATACCACAGCTTGTATTAGAAATAGATTATGATCAAGGACCAACAGTTACCAAAATAGCAGAAAAAGCAGGCCTTACTCGAATTGCTGTAGTAAAAGATCTTGAAGGCAAAGACCGCGTTCTCTATGCATATTTATGACACTCAAGGAGAGTTATGACAATCGGTTCATTATCACCAAATCAACAAGAGCTATACGCGCAACAATCTGTTAAGCGTAAGCTCTGCTATCGTATTTGCGGATTTTTTTTAGTGACCGTTTTATTAATCTTATTGTTAACATCTCTCTATCAATGGTTTTCAATCCGATCATTAAAGCAGGAATTATTAGACTATAATGAGAACTTAAACCATCTGACCAAAGAGAAACATATTCAAGATTTAGATAATCAACTTGCCAAAACAAAAAAACAGATTAATTCATTGCAAAAGAAAAAAGAATGGCTTGTTACGGTTCAATCAATTATTACTATAGTTTCAACCATAATTCCCGATAATGCACGACTGTCGCATATACGAGCAACTAAAAAAACCGTTGAATTGACTGGTCAAACTACCGATTTGTCGAGTCTAAAAAAATTCATCGATTCATTTAATGAAGCGAATACATCTTTTCATTTTTCACTCAGCTCGCTCCATTTGACTGAAGAAAAATTCGACAATAATGCATTGATTTTATTTGTAATAAAAGCTATTCCTTATTAAAATTTATTTCTAATATTGAATTATTTGCTAGATTTGTGTAAATTTAAACATGAAGTTATCGATTTGCACAAACTGAAAGTGTTCATATGTATATCAAAAGAGAATTGAGCGAATCGCTGCAAAAATTCGCTCAATTTTATTATGTTGTTGCTGTTTTAGGCCCACGTCAATCGGGGAAAACCACCTTAGTAAAGAATGAATTTCAACATTATTATTATATTAATCTTGAAAGTCTTGATGTG
>JANWKD010000084.1 GCA_025451595.1 Candidatus Babeliales bacterium
AAACAGGTATTTTTAAATCCAAAAAAAATTTCTTGTAATTCTTTAATATTAGAAACCGCTAACGTTGCATGCTTTGCATGCAGTGAAGTAACAAATAAACTCAATAACACAATCGCTTTAAATGACATAAAAATCCTTATTATTATGCTTTATTTTCAAATAGGTCATAAATCTTAACGCAAAATCGAGATATATATAACGCTCCTTTTGGTAAAATACCAAGTTGTTCACAATATTTTTTATTACCTTCATTTAAAATTTCTTGCGTTGTCTTTAGTTCTTCCTGACAATCAAGATCTTGTATTGTATCATTTTTAATGCTTTCAATAGTTAATTGTAACTCTTTCGATGATTTCTCGTAATCAGCTTTAGCAGCTTTAGAACCTAATGTTTGTAGATAAAAACTTGCAACGTTTAAATTCAATAAATTCTCAAAATAGCTCTTACAATTCGCAGACTTAGGATCTTGAATACAATGCTGAACTACCTTTAATACTTTTTCTGCTTCATCTAACAGGGGATCAACCAAAGCACCGTATTGTTCTTTATTAGGCATCAAAGATCGTTGCCTTTTATATAGTTTTTCTTTAAATGAATTTCTTAATTCTGTATAGCTTGCTTTTTCATCAGAAGAAAGGATCGGTGTTTCTACATTTGGCTTACTAGTTTGTATAGTTAAAACTAAAGAAGTAGTTAATATTAATTGTTTGATCATAGCAATGTCCTTCGTTAATAAATATGTATAAAATTTTTAATAGTATAAAAGAGATAATTGTTTTTTCAATAGTGTGTTAATGAAAGGCCTTGCCCTTGACCAGAAGATTGATCATGATTATTTTGGTGTCGCTTATTGAGTTCTTTTAATTCATTTAAAATGCTTTGGGTAGTAACAGCATCTTCCAACACTTGCTTCTGAAGATTACTTGCTTGTATCATCATTTTATCTGATTCGTCTGATAAATTAGTAACAGTTGCCGAAGCATTTGATAATCGCTCATTTAAACTTGTCAACTTTTCCATAAATTGTAAGTTTTCAGCATGAGAATTATGGGTGCCTTGCAATAAACAACACAATCTTTTATTTAAATTGTCATATTTCTCTTGCGCATCCTGATCGATGTTTTTTAGTTTTTCCTTTTGTTTTTCACCAAGTAAAACCAGTCCACCTAAACCGTTTTTTAAAGATAGTATCTCTTTTGATAAACTCTGCATAGAAGAGATTGCATGAGTAGTGCATTGTATATTATTAGAAATATCTTCACGCGCTTTCTCATTTTGTGAAAATATTTCTTGCGATAAGCCATCTACTGAGTCATTTAACGCAACAGCATTTGAATATATTTGATCAGTTAAATCTTTTAATCCTGCTTTTTTTGCGCTTATGACATCACAGATTGCTGTAGAGGCTGTGTCAATTTCTTTCTTTTGTTTTTTTTTTATTTCTTCATTAATTTTTTTAAGATCTTTTTTACTTGCAATATTATATTTTTTTTTCAAAAGAAAACCAATACCGGCCACAATTCCGACTGGCACGAGGCACCATTGCGTAGTCGAAATAATAAATTTTTTACCTACTGTTGCCAATAAAGAATCTCTATTGGTTGCGTTAAGAATCAAAACCGTATTTGGGTTTGCAAGAACTTTTGTCCCTTGATCCACTAAAACTTTGCATCCCTCGCCTACACATTTTGTTATATCTTGCACATTGATATCCATTGAAAAAACTGAGCTAACTGCCATAAAAATTGGGTAATAAATAGTTTTTTTATAATTCACTGTTAACTTTCTTTCGTTTCAGTTCAGATTCGACGTCTATGAATTGTATTAATCGATGATGATTCATTTCTTTCGTTTTTGAGAGAAGATATTTTAGAATAAAGTTCGTCATGAAAGCTTTGAGACTCTTTTGGTATAGATTGTAGACCAGGTGTAACATTAAAATGAGATCGCAAGGGCTTTATTTCTTCTGTAATTTGAAGTAAAAGATTACCATTTTCTTTGAGCGTTGTATTAATTTTCTTAAACATTTCTAATAAATTCTGATGCTTAATTCCAAGAGAGGCTACATCAGCCTCTAGCTTGTTGCCATTTGCTATACCATCTTCAATTTTGCTTCTCAACTTCTCCTGCCCCTCATTCGAATCCTTCTGTTTGTCTTCCAAGGAAGATAAGCGTGAATTTAATGCTTCATAATTTTTTTTTTGATTTGTTTCAAACAAAGAAATCTGAGTACAAATACTTTTATCGTTTGATGTTGCCATATCCAATGCCTGACGCAACCCATTAACATCACTATGTGAAGCTTCTACGTTACTGCTTAACTCCTCTAGTCGGTAATATAAAACTAATGATAATCTTGATGTGGTAGTATAATTACTTTGATACATTTTTCTTAAATTATATAAATTTTTCCTGATATTTTCGTATTTTTTATAAATTGCACCCATATTTTTTTTTGCATCATCTTCTAAGTCATTCAATTTTCCGTCTACGTTCTTTTTTAAATTTGAAATGTCAGCATGAAGTGCGGCTTGCAATCCTACCTGAAGCTGTTCTAAATCTTTCTTTTTAACAAAAGAGATTGAGTCCCACAGCGCAGCCATCGATGGCCATTGAAATTTTGGAAAAGGAAAAGATGCCCATGTTGGCATTGAAAAACTGAAGCAATTCGTTTGCTGCTGAATAAATATCATTAAAAAAATTATAAACCAACGACTATTCATTTCATATTCCTTACTATTTACTACACCTGATATATTAATAGCTTTTTTCAGCGTGCATTAGTATACCCAAAAATTACTAATTATACAATTAGTAATGCACGACTATATCAAAAATTAAACCTGTAGACTATTGTACCACAACTATGTTAAATATTGATACGGCGTTTTTTTAAGCTCTTTTGTGAGGCAATAATTTGCTGTTTGTAGGTACGAGAAAATGTCGTAATTAATTGATAAAAGAAATCTCGATCTGGGCCTTTGACAACTGCTTGTTCATGCGCTTCACTCAAGCACACGGGATAACCGAATCCTTTATTTGTTTGATCTAAAATAATCGTTGCAATTTGATCAACCATTCCATCTTGTTTGGCAAGCCATAATGGAATTTCAACACGAACAATCTCTATCTGGCAATGTACATAGAAAAAACAAAGTTTAAAATCTTGTGGGAGCAGTCTGGTTGATACATTGTTACTTATAAAAATGGTAGTTCGCTCAAATGGCTTTAGATATAATGCAACAAGCTGCGTGTCCACGAGTTCATTAAAAATTGTTGCGGTATCAGAAAAGCTCAGCCGAGCATAATTGTTTATGATAGTTATCAAGTCCTTACTGCGTGGCAAGCTCGTATAACTTGCGATAGGAATCTGACCTGCAAAACTTTGTTGCAAGAGCGAAAGATAACGATCCATTTGATACTTTTTTTCTTCTTTTTTTTCTTGTTGATTGAACAGTAACGCACCATCAAACAAGACCAAAAATGGAATTTGAATAAATTGCTCTTTAAAAATACCCCCTTTGTTGATACCTTCTTGAAGTTCTAATTCTTGACGTTGGCAATTTATTGCTTCTTGATCATGTATCAAAGGTATATTTTCTTCAGGCAAAAAAATATACGGTTTTGAATCAAAAATTACCTTTTTATACGCAAAGCCGTAGGAGAGTTGTACAAAGCCAATATTAAGGAGATAGCACAACGTTCCTTGATGCCGATCAGGATAAATTTGGGACCCATCAACCGAAATAATTGAATACGCGGATATAGAGGACTTCACCGCTACCGTAGTACGTATAGCACCAAACCAAGAAGCGCACTGAACAGTCTTTAGCTTTTGGGACGCCTGCTCATCGTTAGAAATCTCTATCCACCATTTGTCCAACTGCTCAAGTATTAATGAATTATCATAAAAAATACGATTAGAAATATGTTGCAGCTGAGCAACAAGTTTAACGCGATCAAGCATACTATTGTCCTTTATAGAATCGTATTCCTTCTTGTAAGGCCTGCAAAGGAAGAAGTGCGCATTTTATACGAAGTAACCCTAATTCTATGCCAATAAGTTTCTTAATAAACGTTGAATCGAGACTTCTGACCTCATCAATAGATTTTTCCCTACATGCCTGTGTTAGCATAGACGCCGTCGCTTGACTAATAACGCAACCCTTGCCCGTAAACTTTAATTCCTTAATGACATTATTTTCAATAATACCTTGCATCAGAATGCTATCACCACAAGAAGGGTTTATCTGATCAGAAGAAAAATCATAATATTCTAATGACCCATAATTGCGTGGGTGACGATAATGATCCATAACTATTTCTTGATATAAATTCATATTAAAACCATAATAATACAACGAAACAGGCAAATATAGCTTACTTCTATTAATGTAATAGTATAAAAGAAAAAAATATATAAATTACAAAAAACTATATTTTTTACTCTTTTTTTATTTATAATCTATCTGTAATATTTTAAACAAGGGGGAATAGAAAATGAAAGAAGTGAATCAAATAACGTTATTATTAAAAGTTGGGCTTATAATTATATTATTTTATATGTGTCGACTACAACCACTACGCACCAAAAATAATAATACACAATCGATACAATCGTTATACCTTACAAAAAATATTGCATATTAACCAAAAAAATTAATAAGCACTCATTAAGGGAGCACAATGAAACAATTTCATCCCACATCCCAACAACATATTGACTCAATAATTTTTGACTTAGTAGGAGTGCTTTTTGAAATAAATAGCGCTTTTATCTTTCGATCAATTGGTATAAGAAACTTATTATTGTATGTTCTACGTAACCGAAAAAATCCTATAGACGATGGTTTGCAGCTGCTTAATAAAATGAGAATTGAATGGCCAGGTCAATTTCAAGAATTAATACCATATAAAAATACCTATCTTCCCCTTTGTATATGCCAATGGCAACAAGGAATGCTCTCGAGTAAACAAGCTACACAAGAAATAAAAAAATTCATCATGTACCAGGCATCACTTGGTTACTTCAAAAATCAGCAAGACAAGGATTTATTATTAAAGTTAATGTCATTATTTGTAGATTCACGCATTGGGATTGAAGCGTTAAAAATAATTAAGCCAATGCAACTACTCGTAGAAAAATTAAAAAAAAGAGAATATCGATTATTTATTCTTTCTAACATAGACAAAGAAACTTTTTTTCACTTAGATACACAATATAAATCATTTTTTTCTAACTTTGATGATATTGTAACATCGTTCAAAACCAATTTGTTAAAACCAGAACCCCATATATTCAACTATCTTCTCAATACTCATAAGCTTACCGCTCAACAATGTTGTTTTATCGATGATCAACAAGAAAATCTGGCTACTGCCACTTCATTAGGGATCGTTTCGGTAAAATTTGATACCTATTCTAGGCTCATTTCTCAATTGAAAGCACTTGGGTTCGTTTTTTAATTTCTAATATTAATTTTTTCAAGCGTTGGCAAAAGTTAGTTTTTTGGTATACTTATAGATACTATGCGTATATTAAAATGTCTTATACTCCTATTTGTCATCATTGCGGTTTCCAGTTCGCTCTCTGGAGCCACCATTATTTTTGATTTAAATGGTGTCTTAGTCACTCAATCCGGTGCTTGGTGGGAAATTGGACCATGGAACTTTTTCGGACTTTATAATTTCTCTACTATTCAACGAGATTATTTTACTTTTCTTGATTCAGTAGAATCGCGCAATCCCAATATACCCCAGGCAATGCATGATAACAGGCCTTTACCACAAATAATGCATGATTGGCTCTCCGGCAATTGTAGTAATGCGCAAATTCTTGCGAAAATCAATAATAAACTACTGGAGCGAATAATTCCAAAACGCAACCGTAAATTATTCAAAGCAATTGCAACATATATGTTCACTCCTGCTCGATTTGCAAAAACTATTGTTCCTATTAAGTCGGGAAAAAAACTATTCCAAAAATGCCGGAACGCAAAAAACCCTGACGGATCCTTTAAGCACAAAATTTATATACTCTCCAATTGGGACGCCGAATCATTTCCTTATTTATTGCATACCAAAGAAATTCGAGAAATTATTACTCAAGCCGATGGTGTTATTATTTCAGGATCAATCCACATGCTCAAACCTGATCCATTAATGTATCAGACTGCTTTTGAAAAATTTGGCATCGATCCGGACAATGAATTGACACTTTATATCGATGACGAGAAAATAAACATAGAATCTGCTCAATCATTAGGTAAGAAAAAACTATTGTGCCTTCAGTGCAAAAACAATCATTTTAGCCTTATCAAAAAAACATTTAAACAGTTACTTATCATTTAAATATGATCTAATTTTTGTTTAAAAAAATACAAGGCGCTTATAATGCTTAAAAAAGAAAAACCTACCAAAGCGAAAAAGCTTGTCCAGTAAGGTAAAAATTGGTTTTGATCCAAAATTGCTTGCCGTAAACCTTCGGTGATATAAAGCATCGGATTTAACAGAACGATATATCCAAGTATCGGAGAAAAGAGAGCCATTACTTTCAAAGGAGCTAAAAATCCTCCCAGCATTATAAGAGGATAATTACACCGACGCCATACGAAACGAATTTTACTCATATCTTTCATAGTGCAAACAAGCAAATAAGCAAAAGATGAACAAAATAATGACGCTACATAAAGAAGCAAAGCTACTTTTGGCCATGATATAAGGTTGGCGTCAAAATAACTATGCAATAGGCCAATAACTAACGGATAAAAGGTTATATTACATAAAAAAACCAGTAATGAACTAAAAAATATT
>JANWKD010000085.1 GCA_025451595.1 Candidatus Babeliales bacterium
CGATACTGGGTCCCAATCGCAAGATTGGGTTAATATCACGGCTTTTAAGCCGTGTGCGGGGTTCATTTGTTTTATTTTCACGTGACAACCGGAAACTGAAACTATTTGCACAATAGAACCCGGCCCAATAAGCTGATTATCATCTGTTTTTGACAGCCAAACTTCTCCACCTACTTTGACAGAACCATTCTTATATGGACCTGTCTCTAACAAAACGACAGCCTTTCTTCCAATAAGAGCGTCGGTGTTTGTAGAACTCTGAGGCGAACTATCTTTTCGATTATATATAAACTTAATGCTGATCAGTAGTCCAATAATAAATATTGTAACCCAAAAAAATGCAGCCAAAAAGACAAAGACGACAAAGACGAAAGGCATAATTCGCCTCCTGATATTGAATAGTGAAATATATTTTTTATTGTATCACATTTAATCATAATTGCAATCAATTGAGCCCTATCTATAAAAGATTCATTTGAAAAATAATTCAATTTGTTGTTTTTTACTACAGGCTCTTAGTATTATAAAGATAGAATTTAAAGGAATTTTATGAAACTACCATTCATAGCAATAGCTCTCTTTGGCTATCAAATTAATGTAGCTGATCCGCTCACGTTCAATCAAGATCGACCATTATCTACCTTCGAAAATTTCTATGTCTCTGAAATTTATCAACCAACTATGAATCCTTCATTTCTGGGACCACGAATTGTAGAAACACGGCTCATTAGAAAAGCAACTCGACCTCGACAGATATGTCCGACAGATGAAAATTTAGTTTGTGAACAACAACGTTTTGAACAGAACGTTAAACCAGAAAATGAAAATAGTAGGGCAAAAAAAAGTATCCGATTTACATTCATTAATAGGACCAATATACCAGCGTTGGCGCAAATATACGTGAGGGATATGAAAGACAACATTGGTTTTTTTGACTATACACTTGATGCGCACAGCCAAAAAAAATTCCTCTTGAAAGAGCTTTATTGGGTTACGCAAAAGACAAATGACTATAAAATAAACGAGCGATTCCAAATACTAAATCATGGATTGCCAAATAAACTTACTATTGTTGTACCAAATCAAAAAGATCAAACATTTGATATTGCGCAAGGAAACTATACCATTACCTTATCGCAAATGAGCGATAAAGTAATGGTGAATATTCAACAATAGGCCTTTTATTTTTTTATTAATTTTCTTAATTCAGGCTTTAAGTTGTAGCCAAATAAAGGGTCAACGTATTGCGAAAGCCATGCCGCCTTTGCTTGAGAAACAGGATCTGACACATAATCCATTTTAAAATCGGTTGAGTCTGCGAGATAAGACTCAATATTTTTCAAACTAGTAGGAACATATCGATTCAATATGCTTTCTCTCTTTTTATCCAAAGAAATTTCCACACTTTCAAGCTCTATTTGTTTTTTTATAAAACCGCGCAACCAATAGTTAAATATTTGCTCTTCAGTCATCTCTAGTATCAAATTATCTTTATAAACCGAACGACTCACTCGATATGAAAGATAACGTTTGTACAATGAATCAAAGGATTGCGAGTGCTTTAAAACGAAATCCTCAATAGCTTTATTCTTTTCTTCTGTTTTTGTAAGAAAAAATTTCGAAACAAATTCTTTGTAATCTGTAGGAAAACATAAATCGAATGGTCTTGATATTTTATCTGCTTTTACCGGAATATTTAATAGATGCCTACGATCAAGATGATATATTTCAACACTTTCTTTAAGATATTTTTGCAATATAAAACTTGGATTTGGCATTAATTGATGCTGCATCATCTCTTGCGATATAGCTTTAACCGCTTCCATCGGATATTGCAACGGTCGCCAACAAAATGATGCAAAACAAGCAACCGGATCAATGACCCAGGTGCTCAGTAGCGAATTTCTTAATATTTTTAATATTGGTGGTTTTAATGACCCTAATGGGGGATGTTGATCTATAAATTCACGTACCCCTTTAATAACGGTCGAAGGTGGCACTCCATTATCAATACCATTTTGAATACTATCATATTTTTTTTTCGCAAAAATTTTCATGAGTGCCATTGCAATGGATGAGTTTTCAATTCTTTGTAAATTTTCGGCACTAATAGCAGGATCTATTATTGATGCCACGGCAGATGATAAGTTTTCTTGTTGCAAGATCCCACCCACAACTGCATGTCCAAAAGCTGTTTTCTCTGCACCAGCATTTAAAATTTTGCCAACGTTATGCAATAAATGCTGCTGTTGCAATTCACATTGACTATAAGGCTCAATTTCATTTTTGCAGATAGTAGAAATTGTATTTAATTTCTTGTCATTTGGCACCAAAGCATCTTCAATTTTTTGCCCACCCAATGCTTTTACCAATTGTTTTTGTATAAAAAAAAGCTGCCTAAGATTTGAATAGCTTCGTAAAGATTGTTCTTTAAGACTTTCCAATGGATACTTATTTTGATTATTACATTGTAACTCAAAACAAATTCCCGCATGAATTAATTTCTTTTGAAATAACATAACAATATCTAACATTTCACGCGTAAATTGTTCCGGCTCCAAGCAATATACTTTATCCTCATCCCAAGCTGATTTAAAATCTTGCATTTGATTTGAAAAAAATTGCTTTATCCTGTTTTCATAGCATGGATAAAACTTCCATGGAACTCTTTTTGAGCCGCATTGCTCTATATCTCGAGCAAAGATATTGAAGTTCTCTAAACTCTCATTAATGAGCAACCCTATTTGCTCGTCAAAAGGCGTTCCCTTATCCGGATTCTGCAAATTCATTCTACAAATTAGACTATGCAAAGAATCTGTCGCCTTTGAAAAGGCTGATGGATCAACCTTACGATTTTCAGATACTTCTTCCATTGAAAATAAGGAACTGAAGTACAAAAAAAGTAAAAAAATAAAAAGCATATATCTTTAAATAATTATTACGAAGCTATTCGTATTGGCAGTTTACCGTTGGGATCTACTTTTCCGCAAATAACATCGACCGCAGCTTGCTGCGCACATACATCATTTTCATACGCCATTATGATGGCATCAATATTATAATTGTCAAATAATTGCAAGCTATACGGAGTTCCCAATAGTACTAAAATTATTCTTTTTTGATTTTCTTTTAACGGTTGAATGATATCAAAAAACTCATCTGATATGCCATAATTTTGACTCGCAAACTTATTTATTTCAAAAATAGGAATAATTATTGTTTCAAAATCACGTAAATAATCGATAATCGCTTGAATATTTGTTGCAATGTGTTCTTTGGCACAAGAAAGCTTGGCAATAGAAGCCGGTAAGTGAGCTATAAAAGCATTTGGCTGCTCTATACTAAACATATTTTCAAGCGTCTTAATTTGTATACACGCAACTCGTTCAACACTTTTAATTGGTATAATATTATTATGATTTCTTACTAACGTAATTGAAGATTCGAATAATAGTTTTTTCAAATTCTCTGCTTGCACACTATTTATTTTGTTTTCTATTGATTCAGTTTCTATTTGGACTTGTCTGCCTTGCTTTTCTTTCACCTGTAAGATACGTACTACTTTTGAATCGATATCCTTTTCTAATAAAATACCAGCTTGAACAGCTTGTTCTACTGCATCAATAGTTTCCTGCACGTCAATAGGGCAAAGTAAAATATCCGCTCCAGCTAACAATGCTTTTACTGCGACTTGCCCTATACTGTAATACTTTGTGATTCCTTTCATACCCAAGCCATCCGTAACAATAAGTCCATTAAACCCTAACTGCTCACGTAACAAACGAGTACATACAGCATGAGACAACGTTGCTGGAACATTATCAGCATCTAATGCAGGAACGCAAAGATGTCCAACCATAATAGCATCAACGCCAGATTTAATTACTTGCTTAAACGGCAACAACTCTACTTCTTCTAATCGTTCAATTGAATGATTAAGAACGGGCAAATCTTCATGGGAATCTACTGCTGTATCGCCATGGCCTGGAAAATGCTTGGCGCATGTCAAAACGCCAGAATCCTGCATCCCTTTTATATATAAACAACTATTTTGTGCAACAAGTACTGCATCATCGCCAAAAGAACGATTATGAATAACAGGATTTTTACCATTATTATTAACATCTACCACCGGCGCAAAATTAATATCAATACCAAGCAGCTTACATTGACGACCGATTTCCTTACCTAATTCATAAATCAATTTCTTATCTTTAATAGCCCCGAGCGTCATATTTCGCGGAAAGCGTATAGCATCAGTGATGCGCATTTGTAAACCCCATTCAGCATCAATGCCAATGAGCAAAGGAATATTCGATAATAATTGGTAATAGTTAATTGATGTTGCAATATTTTTTAATGTATTATCGTATAAAAAAATTAAACCACCAATATGATAATGTTGAATGAGATATTCGATATACTCAGAATTTAATGTATACGGCGATAATAAAGCTAGGCTATTAGAATCACTCCCCGTATCTGCATTCGTAGTTGCCACCATGCATAATTGACCAATTTTTTCTTTCAACGAAAGCTCTGATACGACTTTTTGTAGATTTTGTATGTCTTGACCTACTAGTTGTGAAAAACAGATAGATAAAAAAAATAATATACTAATTCGCATACTACTCCTACAATTTTTAACTAAAAAACAGTAAAATATTAGTTCATATTAAACCTAACATTGAAAAAAGAGTTAGTCATTAATGAAGATCATTATTTTTTCCTTACTATTTTCTTTTCCTACTATAGTCAAAACCATGCAACCTTTTCCAGAAAATATACGCCATGAAAAAGCTCTTCAGGCGCTCGAAGATAATAATCAAATAGAAGCTCATAATTTACTTGCGCAAAATGTATCCATGCCGATTTCTTTTTTCAAACATGAACGGCCAAATCCATTAAATATTAATGATGGTAGCTTAAAACATCATATTCCTTCTTTGGCTGTATTAGCGGAAACCTATTTTAAAATAGGTAATTATACAAAAGCATATAGTCTTTCCAATGTAGTATTGAATACAAATATCGGAAATAAGAATATAGTTGATTGCCAAAATCAGATATTCAATCTCATTAAGTTACTTTCAAAACAAGGCAATAAGCCTTCAAAGCTTATATATATCGATCATTTATTTTCTCAAGACAGGATCAATAAAGCTTTAAAAGAACTTGCTGAGATTCAAAAATATATTTTATGGGATGACTTACCTGATCTGAAATATAAAACCTATCAAAGACTATTAAAAGAAGCTGAAAATTACCTTGACAATCC
>JANWKD010000086.1 GCA_025451595.1 Candidatus Babeliales bacterium
GCTCAGGTGATAATCTTTCTTGAATTATGGTGATATCCTTTTTAGCTTGCAAGCCTTCAAGATAATTTTTTAAATTTTTTTCATTTGAGTAACGACATTCAGTATCAAACGACCAAGCCCCTAGCCCAAAGCCTTTAAATGGTTTCCGCTGCCAATACACAGTATTATGACGAGATCGAAACTCATTACGCGCAAAATTAGATACCTCATATTGCTTAAATCCGTAATTACTTAAAAAATCAATAGACCAGTAGTACATATCTACGGTTTGATCATCAGGTGGCAATGATACGGTATTCTTTTTAAGACCATAATATAACGGAGTATTTTCATGTACGGTAAGGAAATAGATAGCTATATGATTTATTGGCCAAAGCATTACCTCAGACAAAATCTCTTTCCATTCATTCGAAGTAATACCTGGCAATCCCAAAATAAGATCGACTGAAATATTATCAAAATAATAAGAAATATCCCGTATGCTCGACAAAACATCTTGCTTTGATTGATGTCGATTTAACTTTTTTAATACAAAATCATTCAGACTTTGAACGCCCATACTAATACGATTAATACCCAAATTCTTCCAAATTTTTAATTGATCTTTCCGCACTGTGCCCGGATTTACTTCTATAGTTACTTCTGATTCGGGATTAATCACCGAATAATTGTTTAATAAAGCGAACAAATCAATTAATAGTTGATCTGGATAGGTGCTTGGCGTTCCTCCTCCTAAATACAGCGTATCTATCATTAATTTTTCAGGATAGTTCGAAAAAAAAACGTCAATTTCATTACACAATGCCTGATGATATTCTTCCATAAATGCGTCATGTGCTGCCAACGCAACAAAATCACAAAAATGACACTTATATGGGCAAAATGGCCAATGAATATATAAAGATTGAGGTTTTATTAAATAATTAAAATTCAACCTAAAAGTCCCCCGCGATTATTCACATTTTTGGAATTGTGTTTCGGACAATATCAATTCCTCGTTTTAAATCCCGCTCCATAGCTAACAGCACTGCATCTTCTTGAGCAAATTTTACCATCACTGCTCCCAGAAAAATTCTTTCTAATCGCTCAAGCATATCTTTAGGAAACTCTGTATATTGCATAGATTCAAGCATTTCTTGATCAGTTTTTCCTTGCAAATCTATCGCATATCTTATTGCTAAATATTGCTTTAAAATATAGGTCAAATCAATGTAGAACTCTTTTTTCTCTTCATATTTTCCTATACTAATCGATGAAAACCGAAATAGCGCCAATTCCCATGGCTTCATAAACTTTTTTTTACTTTTCCTTTTTTTCAATACAAAATAACTCAGTAACAATATCAGCATTATAGCGATTATTGCAATAATCACCGTATATTTTGTTTTCCAAATTGGTTCATACCAAATATCGTAAATATCATAAGGCTCAAACGGTTGCATACAAGCCCCTTTATTAAACTATTTTTTTGTATTTCTTAATAAAAATTGTATTAATTGGTCAAAAAACGGTTTATCCGTAAAAATATCACATGCGTCAATGTTATATTTTAAAAAAAAATTGCTTTGCTGTTTTATTCGACCGCACAAAGAAAAGGCGTTTCTCAAATGAACATCGTACCTTAAGGGCGATTCAATATCGACAAATTGCAATATTCCGACTGACGGTAATGACAGTTCAAGCGGATCCAAACATCGTACTACTAATAAATCCGTTTTTTTTGATATACCATTTATCAACTTTTCATATGATTCATCAATAAAATCAGAAAATAAACAGAGCATAATGTTTTGCCGTTTTATTGTTCTCATAAATTGAGTCAAATTATCCAATTTTGTTTGTTTGCCTAACGCTTTAAAATTAATTAATTTGTTGATAATATCTTGCAAATGCACCGCTCCTTTTTTAGGGGGAACGTATAGCTCTACTTCATCTGAAAAAATAATAAGACCAACTGAATCCTGTGAGTTTTGTGCAATCAAACCCATAACAACTGCTGCCTGTATTGCACAATGATACTTGAGCGTATCAGTTGAACTATATTGCATTGAAGCCGAAGAATCAACCGCTAATAATACAGTTCGCGTATTCTCCTGAAAAAATTGTTTTACTAAAATCTTATTGGTACGCGCTGAACTTTTCCAATCAATAAAACGAACATCATCACCAAATTGGTAGTCACGAATTTGATCAAAATCAATACCATACCCTTTTTGCTGGGAGCGCTTATTGCCCGCTTGAATTCCCTGCAATATTTTTTTAGCTCGTATCTCAATATCTTTTATGCGTATCAGCAATGCTTGATCAATCATATCGGTCAAAACATCCCATAAGGTTTTAATATTTCTGGAATAGCAATAGAACCATCTTCTTGTTGATATGTTTCCATAATAGCAACCATAAGACGCGGTAAAGCAAGAGACGAACCGTTTAATGTATGCACAAAATGAGTTTTACTTGTTTGATTCTTTTTATATCGCATGCTACCTCTGCGAGATTGAAAATCAGTACAGTTACTGCAAGAAGAAACTTCATAATACGCATTTTGCCCTGGCATCCATACCTCTATGTCATAGGTTCTTGCCGATTGGAATGAACAATCTTGCATTGCCAATAAACTTATTCGGTAATGCAATCCTAAATGTTGCAAAATAGTCTCAGCACAACTAACCATTTTATTCAACTCTTCGTCCGATTCCTCTGGCTGGCAATAGGCATACAACTCAACCTTTTCAAACTCATGAATACGAATCAGCCCTCGCTCGTGAGCGCCATAGGTACCGGCTTCTCTTCTAAAACAACTTGTCCATGACGTTAAACGAATAGGCAGCTCTTCAGAAGCAAATATCCTATTGCGATACATATTTGCCAAGCTTACTTCTGCTGTCGGAATTAAATATAAATTATCAGAAGTTTGATAGACTTGTTCTCTGAATTTGGGAAAATTACCCGCGATTTCCAATGATTTTTCGTTCACTAAATAGGGGGGCAATATTAAGCTATACCCAAATGATTCGTTATGCTCAAGCATATAGCGGGTCAACGCATACATTAATTTTACCGCTTGCCCTTTATATAAAACAAAATTGGATTGAGCCATGGTCGCCGCAGCTTCAAAATCAAACCACCCCAATTGAGCACCTAACTCCACATGATTTTTTGGTGCAAAACGAAATGAAGGCTTTTCACCAAATTCTTTAACCACCTTGTTAGCTTGCTTACCGCCCTCAGGCAATGAAGGGTCAGGTATATTAGGGCATTGTAAATAAAGCTGTAGAAATTCTTCTTCAACTTCTTTTAACTGATTCTCTTTCTCCCTGAGCTCTTTTCCTACATTAATTGATTTTTCTCGAATTTCAGGGGTCAATCCGCTTTTGGCTTGATTGGCCAACTCATTCTTTATATGGCGTAAGGTTTCGACTTCTTGCCTGATGGATCTAACATTTGAATCTAAAAGTATTAACCTTTGGATAGGAAACGAAGGCTCTTTTTTCTGAAGCAATGCTACAACAGATTCAGGATTTTCACGTAATAATGTTAAATCAATCATATTAAATAACCTTAATTAATTAAATCGCAGTACGTAGTTAATGTATAAAGATACTGAAAAAAATTTAATTTGAAAAGAAAAAAGGGCTGCTGTTGCAGCCCTTTGTACAGGTCAAAAAACTTTTATTCGAATTTTGAATATAAAATTACATTGACTTTACAACTTCTTTCAAACCTTTTCCTGGTTTAAAACGAGGAATATTCATTGGAGGTAATTTGATGCGTTCTTTAGTCGCTGGGTTAATTCCATTTCGACCAGGTCGATGCGAAACCCACCAAGTTCCAAGGCCAGCCCATTGTAATTTATCACCTTTTTTCAAGGTGCGTTGAATAATTCTTACCAAACTATCAAGTACTCGAGAAACATCTTTTTTGCTAAATGTTGTCTCTTCACTGAGCGAATTGATTAACTCACTCTTGTTCATAATAGAACTCCTATTGGTTAATAAAGGTTAAAACACTGCTACTTCATTAAAACTTCACTTTTCTTTTTCTGTGATATTAGTAACATAGGTTAGTTCGATTTAAAACTTTGTCAATCTTGAATTTAGATAATTATTGCTATGTGAAAAAGCTCCCAATAATATAATGTTTTATAACATTTTTTTATTTTGTTCAAAAATATTCTAAAATATAAAATTATTAAAAAAGCAACATTATTGAAAAGGATTTTTATGTTTATCGATACGCATTGTCATATTAATATGATAGTCAAAAAAGATTTTGATACACTTTTAGAACCATTTCATTTAATTGCTGCTCGTCAAATAGTACACGATGCTTTAAATAATGGCGTAACATCTATTATCAATGTAGGAACAAGTTTAATTGAAAGTCAAAATTGTGTAACGTTGGCAGAACAGTTTAAAACAGTCTATGCAGCGGTTGGCATACATCCAAACGATTGTACTGCTGATTGGAAAGAGGATCTAAATTCTATAAAAGAAAGATGGTTTAAAAATAAACATGCAAAAGTTGTAGCTATTGGCGAATGCGGTCTTGATCGTCATTATCCTGGTTATAATATAACACGGCAAACAGATGCATTTAAGGCACACATTGAACTTGCACTTGAACATAATTTACCTTTGGTTATTCATACCAGAGATGCAGCACAAGAAACGTTAGACGTACTATTAAATTACAAAAATGACCCTATCAAAGGCGTAATCCATTGTTTTTCTGAACAGTTAGACTTTGCTCAAGAGGCAGTAGAGAAATTAGGTTTTTTTATTGGTATTGGTGGAGTCATTACCTATCCTAAGAATGAGTATTTACGCACTGTTGTTCGTTCGATATCCTTAGAATCTATTATTCTAGAAACCGATGCACCTTTTTTACCAATACAAACTATGCGTGGAAAACAAAATCTCCCGCAATACGTCCCCGCAATTGCACAATTTGTTGCAGATTTAAAACAAGAATCATTAGAAGTTATTGCAGGTAAAACAACCAAAAATGCAAAAAACCTATTTCATTTATCGAGCTAACATCTTTTCTTAACAAAAAAATTAAAGCATTTTTTTGAATTCAGCTTTGGTCAACCCGCCTTCATGCGTCTCTCCTGGCTGACCGTCTTTAAAAATAATAAAGGAAGGAAAAGCATGAATACCATATTGTTTAAACAAACCATTGGCAGCATTAACATTTGCCCTTACGAAAGCTATATTGGAAAATTCTTTTGCAAGCGACTCAAATATTCCACTGTTATTAAAACGTACACAATGAGGGCACGTAGGGCTGTAAAATTCGACAACTACCTTTTCATGATTTTTCATTAAATTATCTAATTCTTTTTTGGTAGAAATTTCCGGTATAGCATGACAAATACCAACCAAAGAACAAGCAAAAATTAACATTTTTTTCATATAGTCCCCTTTTTAATATATAACGTATACTTTTAGTATGCCAAATAAGCTACCCGTTATTCAAGAATTACTATTAAAAAAATGCTTCTTCAGTAAGTTTTCCTGGAATTTTTTAAACAAACAGATTAAATTTAATATCATTTTTAACTTATACAAGAGAGTTGCTATGAATAAATATTGCCTGTACTTTTTCCTATTTTACAGTTTACATGTATTGCCTATGAAAAAGGTATATAATTTCGATAATCATCCAGGGGGCGATTCTGAGAAGTTACCCGTATATGAATTTAACGACCGCAAACCACTTTTACGTGCTGACCAATATGAAAAATTAGCAATTCTTTCAATGGAAAAATATAAAACCCCAAAAATATATTCTTCCTTTTTAAACCAAAGCACGAAAAAAAATGAAACTGCAGTATTAGAAAAACTAACTGATCAGCTAGAATCATTAGAAATAATAAAAGCAAAAAAAAAGAACGCTTTACTCAGCAGCATTCGTCAACATAAAAAGTATACAAACGTAGAGCTACAGCCCTTAATTATGACTCATAGCTCTACCTATTCCGATATTATTGCTTATAACAAACATTTATATGAAAGCATTCTATCTTTAAATAAGCAATTTCCATTGAATCAATTTCAAAACCAAGTTTGTAGTAAAATACATAAAACAAACGAAGATATAACGACAGCTACTCATGAAATTGAACAATTAATTAATAATTATCAGGCAATACACTTGATAGGAAAACAGGCAGAACTATTAAATATTTATAAACAGAATAATGAGGAAGCGAAAAAAACGTTACAAAGTATTGATATGACGCATGATTATTTTTGTAACTACAAACTAAAATATTTAGAAACATTAAACCCAATACCAATCGCTTTACCCACAACAAAAAATTTTCAAGCCATTCCTATCTTAGCAATATCTTTATTTCATGAATATCTTCATTCTCTTAAAGATTTCAAACAAATTATCGATCAAAAAAATCTTAACATTTTTAATCAATTAAAATTAATAAGAGAAAAATTCGATCGATTAAAGAGATTAAAAGCTTTAGCTAAAGAAATTCAATCTACATTTAAATGGGCTTATGTTAAGGATCAGTACAGACAGGTTTCAAAAAAATTCAAAAAACTGAAAATTCAAGCACGGAATGAAATAGATAATGCATTCAGCATACATGATGATAATAAACTACAAGCCCCCTCACAATTATATCAATTTAAAGGACCGATCAATTTTATATGTTCAAGAATCAATAAAGAGGAACATGTCAGAGAAAATCCATATAGCATTATTATAGAGGGTGATCCCGGAAGAAGAATCGAGTTAGCAAATGGATCAATATATATAAATGCCATTTCATTCAATGGTTTCTTATTACAACACAATATCCCATTGATACAACATTATGATTTATTATTACCCATCAATTTTAGTTCAGCTGAAGGACATTATTCAAAGCTTTGGAGCATTGCTCACACCGCAAAAAATTTACGCAATTTATTCTTCAGAGACCCTATCGGTCACACATTTATAAAAATTAGTAATAGATACTGTCTCTTGGAGAATATATTATTTTATTATTCGAAGATAAATAAATCAGTTACTTAAATTTTAATAAACGTACAAAACCAAAATCAAGTCCTAAATGGGAGATTATACCCATCCAAAAGAAAAAAATATAATAAAAGGAACGCAATAATTGTTTAGGAACCATTAGGTAACATGCAAAAAGAATAATCATTAAGCATAATGTAATAAAACCTAATCTATGAAAAATACCTCTATGATGAACTATCATAGGGAGCATTGATAAAAGTGATACAATAGCTAAGGCAAAATATGAACTTTGCAACACTAAATAAATCATTGCAAAAAAAATAATGCGATAACACCAAAGCTGTGCTTTACTTTTCGTATCAATATCAGGAAATAAAGAACCAGCCAAAGAGCAGATCATACATTCAAATAGAAACAAGGCTTTTAATGGCTGAATGCAACTCAATAGCAATAAAGCGAATATAAAGGAACAAAAACCACCCAATAAATGAGTCTTGTATTGCGGCATTGTTATATCAGTCAAATAATTGTTTTTAATTTCATAAACACAGAACCAGGGTAATAAAATTTCAATATTTTTTGGAAATCCCACCCTGAGGCTACCATATTACGTGCACCCCACTGGCAAATGCCTAAATGATGCCCATATCCTTTACCCTTTATTACTATTTTTTTACCAATTTTTTCTATATCATAACAATAGCTTTTAATTTTGCTGACTAACGAATAAAACTCTTTTCCGGTAAAAAAATGTTCATCTTGGGCTGTTTTGATAAGTATCTCATGCACAACGCCCGCCATATCTTTTTTTGAAATAGCTATTTTCTCGATAGTATCAATTTTTTTATCTGAATCAGTCAATAGTTCCTTTAATTCTTGAACTGAATATTCGATTTTCCAAGAATAGATTTTACATGGCTTACAAAACGTGCATTCGTTCGTTCGCGCAAGATACGGTTTTTGCCGAAAATCAATACCTTCCATATGAGCTGGAATTATACTGCCACAGCAAGA
>JANWKD010000087.1 GCA_025451595.1 Candidatus Babeliales bacterium
AAGAATTGGGTTAATGCAAAAAAATTACTAGAAGCAAAAACTGAAGACGTGCAAGCAATAAATGATGCGATCAAAAGAATAAACCTAGTTAAATCCACCGATCCAGCAACTGCCAGCGCTATTACAGGTGAATTAGAGACTTATCTCGCTTCTATTATCGAACAACAATTGAATCAAATCATTGCTGAAAAGTTCAATACTGAAAATCCTGATTTAAGTCCTGCAACTGAAGCTACTTTTAACGAATTAATTGATAAATATGATGATATTGCTAAGGATACTCCTTCCTACGATCGCTACATACAATGGGCCCGTTGGATTTTAGTATCAAGAAATGCTCAGGAAAAAATTCAAACTCTTACCGATAAATTGGCGGGAGATAATGTATCAGAAGATGTAGAAAAAACCTTGAATGAAACAATAGAAAAATTAAAAGAAATATATACAGAAATTCAAGCACCAAATATTAAAGCATTACAAGCTCAGTTAAGTTCATTGCAAGATGAGTTACAAAGAAAACGAGACATTGCAAAATCGCAAGCTGACTTAGAAAAATACATAACCGAATTTAAAGCTCTTAATTTTAACAATATCAAAGAATATGACACGGCGCTCACGCAATATCAACAAGCAATGGGTAGCACTCCATTAGATAAAAAATATACTTTCTGGAAAGATCTTGCTACCAATTATACCCTTTCTCAATATTTCGATGATAATATTCTGGTTATTTCAAAAAAATTGGGTGTTCCAAGGGATAAAGTAACAGAAAAATTTTTGGATGCAATCGATGAGCTTAAGAACCTTAAAAATGAGGCAACCACTCAAGGCTTTGATATTCAAAATGCTATTGCGAAGCTGAGCGACAAAAAGAATGATCTAATAAGAGAAGTGCATTTAGTTACTGATATTGAAGAGAAATTTCAAAAAGGGGGGTCTATTACTAAAACAGGGGGATTGGGTAGTACATTATATAAATTAGATCCAAAAATAGGTGCCGACTATAGGGAATATAAAAAAGAGTATGACGAGTTAAAATTAGCTAGTCGTCCAGGTCGTGATATTTATGATTATTGGAATTTGAGAATGAGTTTATTGCTGAAATGGTCTGACAAAACACTCTCTACTAATGATTATAATGACTTTATCAAATTAAAGGATTTATTCTGGTATACACCATCCACAGATCAAGCGAAATTAGATCAATTTGATATAAAGGATAAAGAAGCCACCGAATATGCGCAAGATATTCTTCAAATAAATATTCGTAAACCTTGAAAGTAAGAGATCATGAAGAAACTATTATTAATTACTCTCAGCACTATTTCCTGGTGCATCAACGCCGATCCCTTTGCCGATGCATTGAATGGTTTTACTCAATCACTTAGTACCCTGCAAGAAGAGATAGCGAAAGTTACCACTGGTGGGCCTGAAATACCCAGGATACCGGAAAAAACTGATTTAGAAAAAGAGCTCGATAATTTTATTATAGAAAAGTTTAAGCCATCAACACTTACTCAGCTTAACTATTATGATGCAGATATTACAAAATATAGGGAACTATTTAGTCAGTTCCAAGAGCAATTGGTAAAACCCGAAATATTAGATAACGTATACGCTTACTGGCTTGCACGCGCTGAACTACTTTCTATCTTAAATAGTAAAAAAACTATTGATGTAAATATATTAGAACAATTAAAAATGAATAGCATTGAAGAATTTAAAGAGCATGTTCAAAAGTTATTAGACGATTTAGAACATAATGGACCAACCGCTGAAACCGAAAAATATTACTTTATTAAGGTAGAAGAAGCAAATTCTATAAAAACCTACTTTAAAGGAAGATTTGCAACCATTGACCAAGAATTTGAGAAAAAACCTGCAGAAGGACCGGAACAAGGGCCTGAAGTAGAGATGGAACAACAACAATTAAAAGAGAAACTTAATCAGTTAATTGAACAAATTAAAGTTGAAGTACAAAAATCGGATGTTACTCTGGCAACAATAAATAGCTTGGCTGAAAAATATGGTAAATTAATCAATAATTTGGATGAGGAACATTTAACTTTAAATGAAAATAAACTTTACAACTTCTGGATAGATTATTTAATAATAGAAAAATTATATGAAAGATATAAAAAATTATCAAGAGATGCTATTGTTTCTTCATATAAAGGAAAACGAAGTTGGCGCTCAATAATGGCGGAGTATGAAGAAAGGTTAGATGCCTTTGAAAGATTATTACCAAAATCTAATCAAGAAGCAATTAATCTAAAAATATCAATGGCAGATGCACAAGACGCGTTAGATAAATTTCAAACATGGTTTAATAATCAAAAAAATGCAGATGCATATCTATCTCCGTTAGTAAGAATAAGCCAAGCATTTGATGAGCAAGGTAGATATATTGGTATATCTAAAGACACCAAGCGCTTGCCTATTTCAAAAATGAATTATCAAGAGTATATAGCAGCGCTTAATACCATCAAAAACGTACAAAAGGTAACACCAATACTTGAACAAGTTCAATTAAATTATTTTGAAGAACTATTGCCCAAAGTCGAAGAATATCAAGACAAAGATATTACTTACAAATATAAAAACACTGAGTGGCATCAAGGAACTGTCACTTTTGAAAAATTATATGAGCTAGCAGGGGACTATAAAAATAAAAAAATAATCGATGCTTATGAATTCTTAGGCATTAATCCTGCTACACCAGACCTAGTAAAAGAAGCCGAAAAAATATTCAAAAAACTACAACTGCAATATCATCCAGATAAATACAAAGGCAATGCAGAAGACACAGCTAAAGCGGAATTTACTTCACAAGCGCTCAATGATGCTATTAAAGCAATCCGAGATCAAACTGAAATTTCTGAAAAAACCTATCTTCTTTCTTGATATTTGCAAAGCCCTTCGCTTCTGAAGGGCTTTTTTCTTTTTGACCTATTCTTAATTTTCCGTTATCCTTAAGGCAAGTTATTCTGAAATGTTTGCCGGGATGGCGAAATTGGTAGACGCACGGGACTCAATATCCCGCGGAGGTTAACTCCATGTCGGTTCGAGTCCGACTCCCGGCACCAAAAAAATGGTTTTAGTATGACCGTTGATTGTATTTTTTGTAAGATCATCAATAAACAAATTCCGGCAACTATAGTTGCTGAGTCCGAATCGATCATCGTATTTAAAGATATTGCGCCACAGGCCTCCATCCATTATCTTATTATTCCCAAAAAGCATATTCGTGATATCCAATCTCTGGCACCAGCCGATTATACTATTGCTGCCGATATTATTTTTATGGCACAACAACTTTCACAGTCGCTACCTGAGCCACAGGATTTTCGTTTGAAAATAAGTTCGGGGGCTACCGCAGGTCAAGAAGTTTTCCATATTCATTTTCACTTTTTGGCAGGCAAGAGACTATAGGAACTTATGCCTTGGTTAACTTTGGACGCGCTGTCGACGAGTTAAGCTCTTTTAATTCCTGACAATGGAAAATCACTAACCCGATGACCACCATACAAATCGTTATATAAAACTGTAGACTCACTGTTTCCTGCATAAAGAGCCACCCATACAACGAAGCAAATAGCGGTGATAAAAAGCTTGCAAAGGCAAGCATGGTTGGAGAATATTTTTTGAGCAATGAAGCGTAGAGATTATGACAAATAAGATTACTGACAACGATAATAATGGTAAGAATGACTAAAAATGGAACCAAATCAGTAATATATACGGTATTTCTTTCAATGATACCCGAAGTGAGTAATGCAGCCAAGCCTCCTCCAAGCATACTGACGGCATTAATAACTATAGGACAAGCGTTCAATTCTTTAATCAACGTGCGCATAATAATCCAGCCATAGCTTTGGGCACATACCCCAATCAACACTGCGAGCGACGGTAGGGAAAAAATACCGATGCAAGCACCGCTTGTAGCATTGCCCAATAACATCGGCATCATACCAATAAAACCAACAATAAGCCCAGCGAGTTTTTGCCAGGCAAACCGCTCAATATTAAAACAATAGGAAAGAAAATAGGATATAAAAGGACTTGCCGTGTAGAGTAAACTGGCTTTTGACGATGGTAAATATAAGAGCGCCCAAGACCGTAACAGATACGGCACATAGACGGTAAAGATCATAGTTTGCAGGTAATAACTCAGATATTTTCTGTCAAAAAGACCGTTGGCACGAGCAAAGCTATAGCGATAGGCCAATAGTAACGCTCCGGCAATGGACATGCGAATACCGACTAAAAAAATGGGCTGCGTATACGCAAGCACGAGCTTGCCCAACGTAAACGTGCTTGCAAAAATTGCATACAAAATAACTATTAAAAACATATATTCTATCTTTTTTTGATACTATTAGTAATAGTAATAATAGTATCAAAAAAGTAGAATTTGTTCAAAAAAATTATCTGCTATCTGACTACCGCTTGCAAAATCATCCAAATCGAAGATGCGGCAAACATGCCTGACCACCACGGATACCAGCGTTCTTTATCCGCAATCAAATATGTCGAGAGACCACCAAGCATTAAGATAACCGAATATTCAAGCGACATTAAAATACCACCAAGCACTAAGCTCGCATTTATTTTTAACTCTTTTAAAATTGCGCCATACAAGGCCCCGGCAATCAACGCAAAAAAATCAAATGAACTAATACCAATTAATAACGCACGACTTTGTGCCCGTTGAGCACACAACTGAGCAGAACCCAGTCCAAAATGATTAATTAAAAACCAAAAAATAAAACCAATTGAGACAGAACTGACAATCAATCCAAGCCACTGGAATTGACGAACTTTTTGGGCAGAAACTTGCCCCATTAACGCCATCTTACGACCAAATAAAACATCTACAGCGATACCGCCTGATACTTCAACCAAGGTGGATACAACGGTAGCTTGCGTAGCATTAAATCCAAATAATAAAATGCCGGGCACCATCACAAACGTTGCAAAGCGCGGCATAGGCGCAATACCGAGTTTGCCACCAATAATCAGCAATTGATACATACAAACAATGGTAAAAACAATTACATAGAGTTGCGCAATAATAGAAAATTTAAAATAATTGAGTAACGCTATCAATCCTGCAAGAACAACGATGGGGAGCCATTGAAACGCAATAGCAGAACCTAAAAAACCATTTTTACTCGTACGATTTGTATACATAGTGTGGACCGCTTTGTACAGCACTTTGGGCAAATCAATAAAACTCAAGAGCGCACCATACATGACCATACCACTGCAAAAAGCAAGCAAAAAAGCATCCGTACGTACATGAGAAAAAAAATGAAGATGCAACGGGTTACAAACGACAAGTTTACTGACAATACCAATCAAAAGTGGTATTGCAATGACGTGTCCGGTTACAAAGCCAATAGACCAGAGCATGGGCAGCTCTAACATCATTAATTTTAATGAAGGAATAGAACACCAACCGATACACAATGGATTGTTAAGCACTATGGAACGGGGAATTAACTGCAAAACAGAAACAAACATGCTATAGACCAGGGTGCTGGCAAAGCCTGCCGCTAACTCTAATGCTTTTTTTAGTTGATTTTGTGCGGTAATCATTTTATAAGACATTTGTCCAATAGGAAATGGTAACTGCTCAGTTATTAATAACCGGTGTTCATACCAAGAAGCAACTATTAAACCAAAAGCGCCAGAAATTAAACAAATGCTGGTCATAATAAGAGAAAAATACCAAGGATTTGAAAGCATTTGATTGAACAGAGACGGCTCAATAAAATATATGGTAGGGAATGCAAAACCGCAACCGATTGCCATAATGCCTCCGATGGAAGCACCTGCAGTAATTAACGTTAATGCTTGAATGCGTTGTGCAATTGACCATCCAATGTTACATGCTATCAGTAACGTTGCCAGTAAAATAATAGTTGGTTCTATCCAAGGTCCTAATGAGACTGCCATAGAAATGTAACTCAATGTTGCGGTCGCAAATACAGATAACAAAACAGTAAGAACTAGAGGTACTATCAGTGTCATAAATAATTTCCCTGCATAAAATTATGAAGCATTCTTATGAAGGGATCATAACACTAATTCTTTGTTTATCAAAAAATTTAAATATTATTCTCGATATTTTTTTACCGGATCCCATAATGCGCCATGACCTGGCCCACCAACTATAATGGCGAGTGCAAACAACATGAGAACGAAAGGATATTCAAAACCTTGATTTTGAACAAAATAGGCCTTTGTACCATGAATTAAGAATATGGCACCGATCATAACCGGAATGACCAGTAAAGCTCCTAATTCAGCTACAATGCCAGTCATTAATAAAAAGCCCCCAAGACATTCTGCACCTGCAGCGCAATAAGCCCAAAAGGAGGAGATCCCGTAGTTGGCACTCCATTGAACAAAAGTTGCAAGTCCCGGGCCACCAAACCAGCCAAAAACTTTTTGAGCGCCATGAAGAAAAAAAGTAAATCCTACGGTGATACGAACAATCGCTAATGCATACAAGAGCGCAGCCTGACGATTCATGATAAACTCCTTAATCCAATCTATTTTCTTTCCTCATCATAATCAGATACGATAGCAAGTAGTCAATAATTAACCTCGCATATGGCTTAAAGCCGTAATCCCGGGCTCAAATGAGGTAGACTATTATGCATAAAAAATATAGAACGCTCTACGTTTTTATCATCTGTAACATCGGTTTTGTGTTTGTATATATTTACAAAAATAATACCATTATGGCACTTTCATTTGCCAAGCAAAAAGATGAAAAATATCACTGTATGCTGAAAGAAAAAAAAAATAAGTTGATGCACCAATTATGCATGATACAAAATAAAGCAGACATTAAACAGTTTGCTCAACAAATGCTACAAATGGAACCAATCTCGTTAAAACAAATACGTACCGTTGATCATGAATAGTAGCTTTTCAAAAGTAAGAACCTCAATCGTTTTTTTTATATTTTGCTGCTGCTATATTTTTATTCTCATTAACTTATATTTTTTACAAATAAAAAAGCATCATTATTTTATTCAGCTCGCTGAATCTCAATACCAAATTCGTATAAAAAAAACGCCTGAACGCGCACTTATTTATGATCGCAATAATCAGTTGCTCGTAGTAAATCAAGATAGTATCGCTGCGTTCATTACACCCAATGCATTGAAAGAAAAAAATAAATTAGAACAAATACTTGCTTGCCATTTTCCCAAAGCGCTCGAACAGCTACAAAAAAATAGCGATGCGCAATTTATGTATATCAAACGGCGATTGAGCGATGAACAGTATGCGCTTCTTAAAAAAAATAATTGCGCAGATATTCAGTTCCTGCATGAACCAGCACGATATTATCCACATGAAGCATTAAGTCATATTATTGGGATTACTGATATTGATAATAACGGCCTGTTTGGCATCGAATGGTTGTATCAGCAGCAACTGGCTGGTAATTCATCAATTTTTCATCTTGAAAAAGATGCACGTTCTGGTTATTTCCATTTTGTAAAACAGACAAAGCATGAAGGATCAGCTGGCAGTCCCGTTCATATCAGTATTGATAACGATCTACAATTTTTAATCCATGAAGAAGTTAAAAAAACCGTACAAGAGTTTCAGGCGCAAGAAGGCGCTGCATTGGTGATTGACCCGGCAACGGGACAAATGTATGCCATGGTCCAATTTCCTACCGCAGATCCCAATAATATTGAAAATTTAAATCTTGAATTGACCAAAAACAAGATTGCTACGCAAAGCTACGAACTGGGATCAGTTATTAAAATATTTTTGGCACTCGCCGCTATAGAAGAAGGCGTCGTGCAACCTGATGAATATATTGATTGTGAAAATAAAAAAGTTACCTATGTTAATGGCGTAAAAATAAGCACCTGGCCGCATGGACACGGGTTAATTACATTCTCTGAAGTTATTCAATATTCTAACAATATTGGCGCTGCCAAAGTGGGACTTCGGTTAGGACCAACATTGTATGAACATTATACACGCCTGGGTTTTGGTAAAAAAACAGCGCTCGACTGGCCAGGAGAACAAAAAGGTTTTGTCAATCCACCTCATTTGTGGACTAAGCCTTCGATTATTTCCCTCTCATTTGGGTATGAAATTAGTGCAACTTTGTTACAATTAGCACAAGCGTTTTGCATAATAGCAAATGATGGTATAGCGGTACAACCAACGTTAGAGATAAACAAACCTCTGCCCGAATACCAACCTGCTTGTTATAGCAAAAAAACAATTGATACTATTAAAGATATTTTGGAAAAAACAGTAACGTCAGGAACTGCCCGACAAGCTGCATTAAAAGGCTATAAAGTAATGTGCAAAACAGGAACGGCAAATAAAGTAATACATGGAATTTATAATACCGAACATAATATTTACACCTGTGCCGGCATTATTGAGAAAAATTCCTACAAGCGCGTAATTGTTACCTTTATTAATGAAGCGCAAGGCAATAACCTTTTTGCTTCAAAAGTTGCCGTACCTTTGTTTGAACGCATTGCAGAACGTCTATTAATTCATGATCATATTATTTTTGAGGACAATTATGTTCAATCACAAATCGTCAGATATTATAACGATCCCTGCTGATGTACCTATTTCAAAGCAACGTACGTTTAAAGATCATTATTTGACTCTTACCAAAGGCGCTGGCAAGCTATTCCTCTTTGCTTGTGATCAAAAAATTGAACATCTGCATAGTTCATTTTTTGGACCTTCAATTAGTTTAGATGACAACAACCCGCAGCATATATTCGCTATTGCACAACAATCACCGGTGAGCGCTTTGGCAACTCAATTAGGACTTATTGCACGTTATGGACTGCAATATCCGGCGATCAACTATATTGCCAAACTTAATTCTAAAACAAATCTTATTCCTGCTACACAAAAAGATCCTCAAAGTTCGTTATTATGGACGGTGGAACAAATAGTACATTTTGCAAAACAGTCTGCTCTGAACATTGCAGGTGTTGGTTATACCGTATACTTGGGCAGCGAATATGAAGCCCTCATGCTACACGAAGCAGCACAAGTAGTATACCAAGCACATCAGCACGGATTAATTGCCATATTATGGATGTACCCTCGCGGCAAAGCCGTGACAAACGAACGAGACGGTATGCTTATTGCGGGAGCTGCTGGCGTTGCCGCTGCTTTGGGTGCTGATTTTGCAAAAATTAATGTGCCTGATGATACGACAGGATACACGAGCGCACAATGGCTTTCTATTGCTGCACAAGCTGCTGGCAATACTAAACTCATCTGTTCGGGGGGCACCAAAAAAGAACCGTATGCATTTTTGCAGGAGCTCTATAACCAGATTCATGATGGACATACAGCAGGCTGCGCGGTCGGTAGAAATTTGCATCAACGATCATTGCCACAAGCCGTTGCATTTACCACTGCAATTAATGCAATATTGTATCACAATGCTTCAGTTGAAGAGGCTATACAATTAGTAGAAAAGTAAAACCTATTAAAAAAAAGGAGTTGTATGAAGCGATTATTTATTGGTTGTGTAGCCTTATTTGCGTTGTGGGCGCAAATAACTAACTGTCAACCACCAAAGTTAAAAAATTATGGCAATACCTGTTATCTGAACGCCGCATTACAAGCATTACTTTCTTTGAACGATTTTACCGATCTTTTAAAAGATAAAAGCGATCTATATCAAGAGGGTACACTATCTCGTGCTTTTTGCGATTTTGTTGGAGCAGTAAAAAGTGGTAAAACTGATTTTACTGGCTCGGACAACGAATTAAAAAGATTAATTGATATTGCATGGCCTATGATGATTGCAAAAGCCGGTGGGCAAGAAGCATGCGGACAGCAAGATGCATCCGAGTTTATTATATTGCTTATAGGTCAATTAATGCTAGAAGCGAATAAAACTGAAAAGGGAAGAGAACTAAAAGATAAAATCTACAAATTATTTAAGTCAGAGACAAGTTCATATGTAACATGTAAAATCACGGGCGATACACCGTTTAGTTTACCCGAAGAAAAACATTTCTCCTTTAATATTCCCATGCCCGCTAAATCATTTTCAAAATTAGACGAATCATTTAATGCATTATTTTCTCTCAAAACCCCCGAGCTTAATTTTGAATATACTCCACCAGGGAAAGGAAAACAAATTGACTGTAAAAAATTTACCAGCCTAAAGAGTCTTGCTCCTCATCTTATTCTTAATTTAAACCGATTCAAAGTGAAAGAGGGAAAAGTAGAAAAAGATGACGCTCCTATTATGGTTCCTTTAACGCCAAAAATTAATGCTATTGATTATGAATTAAAATCAGTTATAGTGCAAAGTGGCGGCATTGGTGGTGGACATTATGTTGCGTATGTCAAAGATACGCATGGCGATTGGTGGAAGTGTGACGATACGCCCGAATCAACTATAAAAAAAATCGATCTCAACGAATTAAATAGTAATATCACTCGAGGCTATAATTTCTTTTATGAAGCAAAAGAAAAACCAATAACCCCGCCTACTCCACCAGAAACAGGCCCTGAAACGACACCATTAAAATTAGAAACTCCTTTTGAAAAGGCATTAAAGAACTTAAGCGGTGAATTGAATACATTATCTGCACGTTTCCAATTACAAGCATTAGAAGAATAGGAATAGTTTAACAACGTTTTTCTCCCCTGAAACATTAACCATGTTGCAGGGGGAACCTTCTTGTTTTTCTTTCTAAGCTGGCATAAAATGATTCAAAAAGGAATGATCCAATATGAAGAAACTACTCATGTTCAGCTTAGCAACGATAATTCCCCTTTATAGCTTTAGCCCTACTCTCATTATCGAAGACGATAACATCTTCGCTCGTTCATTTATGTTTACGCGACCCGCGTATCAAAACGTGGCAGCCCAACAACAATTATGGCACGATATGGTTTTTCATGAATGCGACCAGCGCTCGTTGCGTATTCAAGCGATCCCACTTTACCAAAAATCTATTCATTCAGAGCGTATTGATCGTTATTTTTTATTCCATCATAAAAATGTTTTAACGGTAAAAGGCGATGCGGTTATTTCAGGAAACCCTGCATTGCGCGATATTCGTGCTGAATGGTTGAACTTACCAAGCAACTATCTTGGTAGTTTTACCGTCAGGCCACAACAGCAACAAATAACGGTGTGGTTTGAAGCGCAGCAGGATTTAGGCCCAATCCTTTGTCACCCTTTTTTTGACAATCTGTGGGTGGGTATTGCCGTACCATTTCAATATGTTGAAAATGATATTCAACTAACACAGCTCAGTTCTTCTCATAATGGTTCGCATCCGCAAGATATTCTACAGGCATTGAATCAACCAGCATGGAACTATGCTAAATTTAATGGCAACCAAAAAGTAGCGGCACTTGCCGAAATTATGCTCAAACTCGGTGCTCGCTTTCTTGATCGCGATGGATTTCAAATTGGTGCTTATTCAGGCGTTGTGCTCCCTTTGCATAGGGGTCAAAATGCTGAATTTGTCTTTAGTCCTTTCATTGGTAACGACACCCATTTTGGCTACGCTACCGCGGTTATGTTCCAGTTGCCACTCGTTTGTTGCAAATCATATGCCGATCAAGTCAATTTTTTTCTTAATGTGGAAAATATCTATTTTTTTAGAAATACTCAGCATCGGACTATGGACCTTGCCTATCGACCGTGGACCCGCTATTTACTTTTTAATAGTATTGAAGGCGCTACCAATATTCCTGGTGCAAATGTGCTTACCCAACGAGTGCGCGTGCGCCCGTATAATATGGTCGATTTGTCAACCGGAATACGCTGGGAATTTGGCAATATTGAATTAGAAATGGGTTACGATCTATGGGCTCGGGGCCGAGAGAAAATCAAATTTACACATCATTTCCCGACGGGTAAATTTGGTATCGCGGGAGATGGCGCATTGGTACCGGGTACCAACATTGCCGCAACCGCAAGCAAAAGCACCATTGCATTGCAAGCACCAAATGATGTGGATAATGATGGTAATCCAATTTTTGTGCCCATTACAAAAAAGGATATTTTGGCTATGACTGGAGGTGCCAAGGCTGCCATAAACCATCGAGGACATGCTGCAATTGGTTTTAGAAAATCATATTGTGTTGCCGACGTATTTATTGGTGGCGGTGGCTTTTTTGAATATGCTCAGAAAAATACCGCGCTTGACAATTGGGGATTATGGGCAAAAGTGGCTGTTGCCCATTAAAACTTGAGCACATATTTTAAATATGTGCTCAATACAAACAATTTTTTAGCAAATGCAGTCTTTGCCTTCTTTGCAACCACAGCTTCCTTTTTTGCATCCGCAAGGTAAAATATCAGCTCTGTTTTTGTCGGAAGAACAAGAACATTTACCGCCTTGTTGGCATTTGCATTGATCACAACCACAAGATTTTTTTTGATTGTTATTGTTATTCATATACGCTCCTAGTTTTGATTGGGGTTTATTAATACTTTTATTAAGCCCTGGTTCTCTTATAACTTTTTTCATACTACTCCGATTATGCTTGTTCAGCAATTTTCTATGTTCGATAGGTAATTATACTATTACCGACACAGAAAATCATCCTTGTTTATGATTTTATAATAGCAAATATTTTTTAAATAATGCAATAGTATTAGATAAATATTTTATAGACATATTTTCTATAAGCATATTTGAATTTATTTATATAATTTTTTTTAAAGAAAAAAATTGTTGATTTTATGCTTTTTTATTTTCTAGATTGGGTGATGGTGTATAAATAACAATTTATTCCTTCATACAAAAGGATACTATGATAATACCAAATCTTTCTTAAAACATTTTCTCTGTATTTAATAATTTTCAGGAAATATTTGTTACGTTAAAAAAACATCCTAATACTTTTTCTGATGAAATTTTTTAAATT
>JANWKD010000088.1 GCA_025451595.1 Candidatus Babeliales bacterium
ACTTTGTTGAACATAACGTAATCGAAAACTCTGCTCTTGGCCTACATTACGGTATTCTCTGTTTAGCGCCGTACGATCATTTCAAAAAAATGGTGGTAGTAAATTATACGGAGCTACCTAGTAGATTAATTCCAGCGCATAAAAAAATTCCTTCCGATGCGTACCGGTTAGAAGAAGAGCGCTTTGTACAGATTAACAAACAGGGACTTGATTTGCGTCGTCAATCGCATCTATTTAATTTCTGCAGTGAGCTGGGTGAATGGCCATTTGTGATAATGCGAGAAAAATTAGCCCATACAACGTGCCGAAATAATGCAATGCGTCATCCCGTAAAATGCATGGAACACGAGGCAACCACAAATACTGATGTATTACAATCCTATTTCATACCGATACATTCCTTTACGGCATTTATGGATTTTTTGAAATCATGTGCTCATGACAAGGACTTAAAAATATTGTACGCACTCACGCGTTATATTCGGAAAAATAGTGAGAGTTTTCTTTCTTATACTTCGGATAACTATGTTGAAATTGTACTCTTTATAAACCATGGAGTTACTGATAATGAAATTGTGCATGCGCAGGAGTGGACACAAAAAATAATTGACGTAGTTCTTGCATATGGCGGCACATTTTATTTGCCAACGCGTCTTTATGCTTCCTATCAACAAGTTCATCACGCGTATCCGACTATAGATGAATTCTTTGCCAAAAAGCGTCAGTATGACCCTGAAGAATTATTCATAAACCATTTTTATATGGCATATGCACAGGCAAACGATAATAAAGGCGTTATAGAAAAACAAGAACAGAGCTTGTTAGAAATAATATTCGATGCCGTTGCTAATTTTCTCTCTTTCAGTGTCAAATTTCAATAAAAAATTCTACTGATAATAGTATGTATATCATTAATCGTTGATAATAAATTTCATCAAAAATTGTAAAGCGCGGAATATGAACCCGACTGATTGGGAATTATTAACAGCTGCATCAGGAACTGAAGTGGCTAATTCTATGCCAGTTGGGGTGATAAATTTGTTTTGATCAAGATCATTAAATGCTGCAACAATTCTTTTATAACAACTACTTTTGTCTACCTTATTGTTATATAACCATTCGTATGCGTCATGTAATAGGGGTAAAGGATAATATTTTATTAAGAGTGGGCGTAAATTATGCAGATGTATGAAAGAAGAAGCGCTATTAGAAATAAGAGTAAGGTTCATAATTTTTATGGGATCTTCTAAGGGATTATGATAATTATAGAATGAAGCAACATCGACGTTGTTAACATAATCCCACAATTTTATACTGTTATCACCTGAAGAAGAAATAAGAATATTTCCTATCTTTCGCATTGAATAGATAGCTTGAGCATGTTTTTTCTCTTTTAACTGTATTTTATTTGTGATCAAATCCCAAATAAGAATATTTCCTACCTGATCACCAGAAGCCAGCGTTTGTTCATCAATTTTGCATAATGCTGTTTGTAAATAATCATTATCTTTTAATTCAGCAATATTTTTTGTGTAAAGATCTATAAGAAAAACCGAATTATTTATATCAGAAAAAGCACAAAGCGAATGGTTGATTTTTTTTAGACCCCTTATAAAAAGCGGCACGTTCGAAATTCGCATTGAATCTATTTCTTGCCCTGTTTGAACATTCCACGATTTAATAGTTCCCTGTCGTGAAGCAGAAATTAACGAATCATTACATTTTATTAAACCCACAATACGGTGGCCCCATTTGTGTGCCGGTCTTTTGTCATCTTCTTCGTACCTAACATCATTATTTTTAAGCTCAATTGAACAAGAATGCACTAATCGTTTATCATTGGTTTTCTTAAAATCCCATAGATGTATAGTTCCTGATTGGGTTCCTATTGCGATTGTTGTCTCATTAAGAGCAACAAAACTTGTTATATAATCATCTTCAGTAGTTTGAAATTTTGCTATAATCTCATCGGTAAAAAAATTGAGTACGGTCAAATTAGCACAATGAGAAACGGCATACAGCATATGAGTGACTTTTTTTATTTTATCTACGAGACATTTCACTTTACGGTAAGGTAAAGCATCTTCTTTTTTTAAATCTAAGGGATATAATTTCGTTGCTATTTTTCTTTCAAAAAATTGCCGTTGGAGATGTTCCGGAATTGTATACATATCTTTTTGGTAACGCCCAAAGTCTTTGTCGATTTGATCGAAGCATAAATCAAACAGAGATGGTACGCAAGTAGATGGTTTAGACTTTCCATTTAAGCCAATTTGTTTATCCATTGAGAATACTGAGAGATACGAAAAAGTTGTTAAAAATAATATAAAAAACATATAATCGCTTCTTAGATCTTCGTGTTAATAATAAAGAGAAGATATTACGCTTGCTAAGTCCAAAACTGCTTTTGAATAATGTCTTGTCATAATTTGTGCTACGCTCGAAGTTAATTCTTTTGCATCTCTTTCATAAAATTCATTATTAATTTGTTTATGACAATCTGATCGAGTTAAATCTTTTTTGTACAGAGCGTCATACAGTTTTTTTACGAGACAGAAAGGATATTGTTCAATTAATAAAGGTCGCAAATCTATAAGGTGTATTTGTATTTCACCTGCGTTAGAAATAAGGGTATGGTTTATTCTTTTGATAGTATGGTGCAAGGGACGATGATTATTAGTTATTTGCGCAATTTCCTTATGATTAATATAATCAAATAATTTGATTGAACCATCAAAGCCAGCAGAAATAATTATATTTCCTACTTTTTGTATTGAGTCTATAGAAAATTTATGGAGATTGGTCTTAGAGGAGATCTTTTTCGATACAAGATTCCAAAGTAGTATATTTCCGCATCCGTCACCAGAGACTATGCTATTATCATCAATTTTTTTTACTACTAATTGATGTGCTTTATCATCTTGCAACTTTGCTATGATTTCTTTTGAATCAAAATCAATTATGGTAATAATATTTTCATGAGCTAGTGCATAAAGAGAATGATTTATTTTTTTAAAATTATTTATAAATGGGCTGTCGAATAGTGGGTTATGATGATCTATTTTCATTGAAGAAACTTCTGTTTTCGTAGCCAGATCCCATTCTTTGATCGTTCCATCATAAGAAATAGACAAAAGATTATTTTCCCGCATGGTAAAAAATAATACTTTCGTTGAATGACCTGGTAAATATTCTACTCTCCGCTTATTAAAATCCCATAACGCAATAGTGCCGTCATTGGGTGCAAATGCAATCGTTGTACTATTGATTTTTTTCAGATTCGTTATATATGAACCATAATCTAAAATATCTACTCTATGGTGATCGTATAGGTCTTTTAGTTCAATTTGTGTAGCACTTTGAAGAGCGTATGTTTGATCATCAATTTTTATTATATTGGACGCAACTTCTTTCAAGGAGTTCTTTTTTAAATCTTCTGTTTTATGGTTGAATGGAATAAGACTTTCTTTAATTTTTTTTTCAAAAAAAGGTCGTTGATGTTCCTCGGGCAATGTAAGAAGATCTTTTTCATAGGCAGAAAAGTCATTGTAAATCCGATCAAAACACAAATCGGATAAATTTTTTATGGGTTTGGTAGGCGCTCCTTTGTTTTGATCGATCATAGCTAATAATGCTTGTACGGGAAGAATTAAGCATATAGAGAATAATAGGATCATGAATTACCTTTTTGTTAAATTTAAAGATGTATCAATTTTTTCAAATTCTAATACCATTGCATTAATACATTCTTCTTTGGTGCTCTTTTTTTTGCATAAAAGCCTATACGCTTCCTGGAGCATTGGCAGCGTATATTTTTTGAGCAATAATGGACGCAAGTCCCACAAAAATATTGTATTTTTGCGTTTGTTTTCATTAGTTGTGGATTCAGTGGTGGATTCATAAGAAAGAAAGAAATTGCCATATTTTTTAAACTTTATTGAAAGGCCAATCTTTCCCGTAAGTGTCACTAATAATTTTGATGTTTCGAGCTCATAAATATTGCAATCAAAAGGAATAGCACTATCACATGTTAATAATAGCTTTTCTGTATCTATTTTTTTTATTATATCTATAAACTTTTCAGATGCCGCTATTTTTTTTATTGTATTATCATTGATATTGTATGTTGCAAGCCTATCGCTCCAAGAATTAAACGCGATAGTATGCTCATTCAAGCGTTTTAATGCAAATATCGAATGCGCAGATGGTAAATGTATGGATTGTTTTGTATCTGTTTTTAAATTATATATTTCAATAGTATCGGCATTTGAATAAGCTATGCTGTGACTATTCAATGCAATAACTTGAGTGCCCACTAAGATGTCTATCAGTTTAATTTTATCACCAGATTTAATATCCCAAATCGTTATATTGTTTGAGCTGTGGTAACAATTTTTAAATGATCTTGCGGCAATCGTTGAACTATTTATTTTTATTAATTTTTGAATTCTCTGGGTAGCTCCTGTTAATTTTCGAATAGCCTGTTTTTTTTCCAGATCCCATATGTTGATAGTGTTATCTGCAGAGCCTGACGCAATAGTGTTATTATCTATTTTTGCTAGTGCAGTGATCAGTATTGTATGACCATTTAGTACCATTAATTCTTGAAATGGCATCAGTTGCATGATGCGAATGGTGTTATCTTCCAATCCTAATGCAATTTTGTTATCATCGATTTTTATGAAGTCATTTATATTGGTAGGATACGGCTGTATTATTTTAGCGATATTGATTTTTTCGGAATCGACTGTTAAGGGATACAGTTTTTGTTCAACATTCGTACGTAACGTATAATAAATTTCATCTTTTAATTCAGTGGGCAAAATAGCTAATGTATTTTCGCTTATGTCGTCTAATTTCGTAATGACAGCATCAATACAATGTTCTTTGAGACTTAATGGTTGTTTAAGCTCAGATAATTTGAGCGGTTCGTTTTCTGTTTGCATGGCATAATTATGGCAAACCAAGGCATACATACACAAGGTGAAAAAGTTAAACTGTTTCATTAACTTCCTTAAAAATTGGTTCTATTTTTATGCAACTACCTATACGCTTGAAAAGAATTTCATCAGGGTTTAACTTTATTATTTCTTGCCATCGATCAATTAAGTTTAATAATTTTACTCGATCAATAGTGATGGCAAATTCATCAGGATCATCAACAAATAGCGGGCTGATAATTACCTTTTCACCTTCAACATCAACAGATGTTCTATTACCTGTATATCCACGACTTAAAGTTTTAAGGAGTTCCTCTTTAAGCCTTTTAAGAAAAGATCCTTTTTCCTCAAAAATATCAAATAATGTTGGAAGGTAATCATCATTACTTTCAGTGTAAAAATAATCTCCCTTTTTTTTTACTTTTAAAAATAAAAAATCATTTTGCATTAGCTACTCTCTTATAATTGGATAAGCGCTTGTTATTTTTCCTGTAGGATATTTTGTTATCGAATCGACTTCTAATATTATTTCCGTAGTTATTCCTTCGGCCGTTATTCCAGTTAAAGCAAAAGAATTCTTACGCTGGTCAAATTTATACGATTGTATATTTTTTGAAGCCTCAATAATTTTTTCTAGAATCTGGGCATATCTCCAATCATCTGAGAAAAAGGTTGATCCTTTAAATAAAGCATTATTGTAAGACCATTCAGCTTCATATACTCCATGATAATCATTCTTAATGATATTAAATTCCACTAAACCACTATTGCGAATTTTGCCTTGATAATCGTGATGAAATCCTACGCATTCACGAGTGTTTTTTTTGCAATTAATTAAAGCTGAAGGACCAAATATATGATCATAGTCAAACCACATACCTACTTGCGGTCCGCATTCTTTTGGTGTTAGAGCGGTAAAATTATAAGCTCGAACCGTTAAAGCGCGATGCACGCTTGCTGGTGCCGATTGATCAATATGCCAACGTTCCATAAGGCTGTTTTTCATCGCAGCTCGTGAACGCAAGTGTGTATTGAATAAAGCTCGTTGGTGGGTGTTATTTTTAAGTTGTTTTTTTGCTGCTGGCGTCAGTTGTTTGTAAATCGGATCATCAGGAGAATGTCGATAAATGCCATCGGCATCATACAATGCTGCATTAACTTCTTGTTTGTATTGCTCAATAATGCGTTGTAATAATAAGGGATCAGGACTCGTGCGTGCAATATGTTCTGCTTTGATAAAATCAAGCTTTTTGCAGAATTGCAAACAGTTTATAATCGCTCTATTGGTTGCGTTTAACATAATTTGGGTTATATTATTACAACCGCCAAAAAGTGCCTTTGCTTTCTGTGCGAAGGTACGATTGTCCTTTGGTTCTTGGCAAGAAAATTTTTTTTGTATACCGCAATATAAAGCACATTGGTTAATAATATCAGCAACACCATATTCCTGATCAATAGTTTTTAACGTACCTTTTGAATCAAAAAATTTCTTATTTAATTGTTGTAATGCCAATGAAATGTTTGTATGGTATGGTTCTTCATCCATTGCTATTTGTGCCAGACTCAGTCTTGCCAATATGCGATCATAAATGTGCTGACTATTTGTTTGAAGCATGTGATTAAAAACATGATTAAGCTGACTTATAATTTTTGCATGAAAAGCAGGGTCAACCTTTATTCTCATACATGTTTCACATGAATCATTCATCCAATATTCACGAAACTGTTCGTATGATGTCGATGCAATTTTTTGTGGATTAAAGCTTGTTCTTCCCGAATGACTTACAATAACGGGATTGTTGTTTTCATATTCGATAGAAAAAGAATTTGCAACGAGTTTTGCTTCAAGAGGTACTGCTTCAATCGCTTGGTTTGGGTTCTGGATTACAATGATGATATTATCAGGAAGCTCTAGCCTCAATTCTGCATAGATAGATGATATAGTAGGAAGAAAAAATATAAATAATAATCGAAGGATAAAGTGTGCATTACTCATTTGGATGATTTCAAAGCGCTTTGTTTATCCAATTCATCAAACATTTTCGCCATTGCATTAATGCATTCTTCTTTGGTACTTTTTTCTTTGCATAATAATCGGTACGCTTTTTGGAGCATTGGTAGCGTATAATATTTGAGCAATAATGGACGCAAATCCCACAAAAATAGAGTGTTTCGGCGTTCACTTGCTGCTTGTGCGTCCTGCCGTATTGTTGATTCATAAGATACAAAGAAATTGCCGCATTTTTTAAATTTCATTGAAGATCCAATTTTTCCCGAAAGGTCAACTAATACCATTGAATTACGTATATCCCAAATTTTGAAATAAAATTTATCAAGCGCATAAACTATTAAAGTATCAACATCAATTTTTTGAAGAGCGTTGTGGCAAATCAAGCCTGTCCGCAATTTCTGTATGGTATTCATATCATATATTGCAAAATCCCCACCCCACTCTATAGCAGCGACCGTATGCGCATTTAAACGCTCTAATGAAGTAATCATCGTTGGAAATAAATATATTGCTTTTTTTGTATTTCCGTTTAAATCATCTATCTCAAGGTTAGGTCCATTGGAATAAGCGATCCTATGATCATTCAATCTAATTATTTGTTGATTTCGCTGAGACGACATAGTTTTAATTGTTGCGCCGCTTTTAATATTCCAAATACTGAGTGCTTGCTCATCACTGAAAGGCGTTTGAGGTTTGTCTGGAGCAGTTGATGCAATTGTCTCATTGTTTATTTTTACTAATTTTTCAACTTTTTGAGTAAGCCCTGTTAATTGGTTGATAACTTGTTTTTTTTCCAGATCCCATATATTAATAGTAGTGTCTGCCGAACCTGACGCAATAGTGTTGTTATCTATTTTTGCTAATGCCGTTACCGGTCCTGTATGGCCATTTAGTACTGCTAATTCTTGAAATGGCATCAGTTGCATGATGCGAATGGTATTATCATCCAATCCTAAGGCAATTTTGTTATCATCCATTTTTATGAGGTCATTGATATTGATAGGATACGGCTGTATCATTTTAGAGATATTGATTTTTTCGGAATCAACGGTTAAGGGATAGAATTTTTGTTCCACATTCGTGTGCAATGTAAAATAAATTTCATCTTTTAATTCAGTGGGCAAAATAGCTAATGTATTTTCGCTTATGTCGTCTAATTTCGTAATGATAGCGTCAATACAATATTCTTTGAGACTTAAGGGTTGTTTAAGGTCAGATAGTTGGAACGATCTGTTTTCTGGTTGCATAGCATAATTATGGCAAACCCAAATAAAAACACATGGAATTAAAAAGTTAAATAGATTCATTAATTCCTGGGGTGGATGATTTCAAAGCGCTTTGTTTATCGAGTTCATCAAACATCTGAGCGATTGCCTTAATGCATTCTTCTTTTGTCTTTTTTTCTTCACATAGCAGTTTATACGCTGCATAAACCATTCGTGGCGTATATTTTTTGATTAATAATGGACGTAAATCCCACAAATAAACAGCATTTTTCTCTCCATGTATCCATCCACGAATTGCTTTTGTTGTTTCGTACGAAAGGAAAAGGTTTCCGAATTTTTTAAACTTTACCGAATTTGCAATTTGTCCATCTAACTTTAGAAATATTTCTGAAGTTAGCAAGTTACAAACTTTAAAACGGGGCTTGTAGTTATCACAAATTATTGTAGCATCAAGATCAGTATCAATTTTTTTAATAATATCAATATCACAGGTATTCTGAGTATTAATTTCTTTTATTGCTTTGGTTTTGAGATCATATATTGTTATCGAGGAAGCCCAAGGACTGGCGGCAATGGTGTGCTTATTCAAGTGTGTGAGTGTTGTATAAGCAGGTACATTTGTTGGCGCTAAAGATTCTAAAATAGTATCGAATATTTCGTTTTTAAAGTCATAGGTTTCAACAGCCCTTCCTTTGAAATAAGCGATCGTATGATCATTTAACTTAATAATCTGCTGATTTCGGCGAGGAGGTATAGTTTTAATTTTCTCGCCGCTTTCAATATCCCAAAGAGTGATAGCTTGGCAGTCGTATCCCATGCCTATTTCTGGTGCTGTACGAGCGATTGATGCAATGGTCCTATTGTTTATTTTTTTTAATTTTTCAACTTCTTGCGTAAGGCCTGTTAATTGTTGAATAACTTGTTTTTTTTCAAGGTCCCATATGTTGATAGTGGTATCTGCAGAACCAGAAGCAATAGTATTGTTATCTATTTTTGCTAGTGCAGTGATAGGTCCTGTATGGCCATCTAATACCATTAATTCTTGAAAAGGTATTAGTTGCATTATATGAATTGCATTATCTTTGAGTCCTAATGCAATTTTATTTTCATCAAGTTTTAAGAACGATTTTATTTTACTAGGCAATGGTTGCATCATTTTAACTATATTAATTTTTTCAGAATTGGTTATTAATGGATATAATTTTTGTTCCAAATTCTTGTGGAAGGTATAAATTTCATCTTTTAACTCAGTGGGCAAAATGGCTAATTTTTCACCTAAATCATCAAATCTATTCATGATAATGCCAATACAATATTCTTTGAGGCTTAATGGTTGCTTAAGTTCCGAGAGCTGATTCATCGGTAGAGTAAAAAAATAAAAATTATATATGAATAAAATGGTGAAAATATTCAAAAATAAAAACATGATACTTCTTTTCATATGAACCCTTTTCATAAGCTAATGCAAAATTATAACAGATACGTTTTTTAATACAATTTTTGTTCTAGGCGCTTTTTAATTTATTCGTTATATTAAAAAAAACGCAACTAGTTAATTGCTCATTATATTTGTTTATGCTCGAATAAGCGCAATCTTCAAGGAATATGCTATGAACTATAAAAAAGTAATTCAGTATATCGGTAATACGCCACTGGTCCAACTTGATTTTGGTACACCGCCCACCGTGCTTGCAAAATTAGAATATTTAAATCCGGGTGGAAGTATTAAAGATCGTTCGGCATTGTTTATGATCGAAGAGGCGGAGCGCACGGGATTATTAAAACCAGGTGGAACTATTATTGAGGCATCTTCTGGTAACCAAGGCATTGCTGCTGCCTTAATCGGTGCAGTGAAAGGATATAGTGTTATTATTACGACTAACGATAAATTTAGTCCTGAAAAAATCAATACTATAAAAGCATACGGAGCCCAGGTTGTCATGTGTCCTGCAACGGAATATGTTGATGACCCGCACAGTTACCACAGCAAAGCAGTAGAGTTACAAAAAACAATTCCCAACTCATTTATGCTCAATCAATATTATAATTTAACGAATGCGAAAGCTCATTATGCATCTACGGGTCCTGAAATATATCATCAAACAAATGGTACTATTACCCATTTTTTTGCGCCATCAGGCACTTGTGGAACTATTAGTGGAACCGGTAAATTTTTAAAGGAACAAAATAGTTCTATTAAAGTAATTGCGGTTGATGCCATAAACTCGTATCGTACCACGAATGGTAATCCCAAGCCATATAAAATGGAAGGTATTGGCGTAGATTTTCCTTCGCCTATTCTTGAAAATAATCATCAATATATTGATGAATTTTTCTGTGTCAGTGATGAGCAAGGATTGGGCATGCTTAAAACAATGGCCCACAAACATGGTTTATTAATTGGGCCTAGCAGTGGAGCGGTAGCTTTTGCGGTGTATGAATATTCAAAGAAATTATCAAGCGATGATATTGTTGTCATGACTTTTGGTGATTCAGGCCGCGCCTATTTGACCAAAGGTTTTTATAACAATTGATAGAAAAAGAGTGTTATGTATAATCGGAACAGCTTTTTAAAATTGAATTGATTGGCCAATTTTAAGTAACTGAAGCTTGCGTGGGTCATCAAATTTCTCAATCGCCCATTGCTCATTCAATATATGAATAGGTTCTAAAAATTGGTCAATTCCAAAATAAAAAGTCCCCCAATGCATAGGAATAAAATGTATTCCTCCTAATTCTTTAAACCCTTGAATAGCTTGTTGTGCATCTATATGAGAATGTTTCATATGGGATTCAGGCTTGCATGGACCAATGGGCATGAGTGCCACATCTATTGAGTCATACTCGTTACCAATCTCTTTAAAATGATCTGAATAGGCAGTATCACCAGCAAAATATATTTTAAATCCATAATATTCAATCAACCAACTCCCCCATAATGTTTTATTCCGGTCAAAAATGGTACGTTGTGACCAATGATGCGAAGGCAGAAAGGTAATAGTCAATATTTGATTGATTTTATATTGTTCCCACCATAGAAATTCGTGCACTGAATTAATACTCTTAGATTTAAACCATGATTTGTTGCCAGCGGGTACCATAAAAAAAGGATTGAAAGTATGTAACGCTCGAATGCTTGCAGCATCCATATGATCGCGATGATTATGAGAAATGAGAACACAATGTATAGGCGGTAAATGTTGCAGCTTGATGCCAGGGGGAAAAATTCTCGGGAAAAACAAGGAGGCGTTGCCAAATATGGGGTCAGTAATAATATTAATACCACCAATTTGTATCAAAAAAGTCGAATGGCCGATCCACGTAATAATAGGTTTTTCTGAATTTAAAACAGGTTTTTCGTAATGTGTCCAGTCAGCGGCAATAATAGACGGCGCGGCATGCCTGCGTTTCAAGGAATGAAAAAACATTTTAACAGAGTCCCATAAAAACCTGCGGGGTTTTTCATCTTGATGATTCCAAAAGCAACCGTTTTTTTGGATCGGTAACGAACGTTGTTTTGTAAGTTGTTCTGACATAATTAAACTAAATACCCCCATCCAGACTGAAAGCCTTGGACAGGGGAAATGGAGGTTATCTAATTAATAGTATAGGGTAACATAGTTAGTAATGTACATATTTTAATAGAAAAAATCAAATTTAATTTGTAAAAATCATATCAAAAGACAGTGAGCGCTTCTTGAGTCATGGCATTTGTGTATAGCTTGTAATAAGCCTCAGTCATAGTTTCTATTGAGAATTTTTCATGAATCGTGGATTGTGCTTTAGCTTCTAAGGTTTTTCTTAAGATTGGGTTTGTAAGCTTTAATAAAGCATTCATGAGATCAGAGGGTTCGTATGAAGAGACTATCATACCGTTTATGCCATTCTGAATTACATCATGCTCTGTATGGTAATGAGTTGTTATACAGGCCTTTTTTAAACTCATTGCTTCTAATAAGGCTATTGAAATTCCCTCTTTGTATG